>NZ_VFIY01000005.1:0-2500 GCF_006385175.1 Emcibacter nanhaiensis | reverse complement strand
CATGTCTAAGTGGGAAAGCAAGTGAGAAGGCCAAAACAACCAGGAGGTTGGCTTAGAAGCAGCCACCCTTTAAAGAAAGCGTAACAGCTCACTGGTCTAATAGCCATCTCGCAGCGAAGATGTAACGGGGCTCAAGACATGTACCGAAGCTTTGGATTTGATACTTTGTATCAAGTGGTAGCGGAGCGTTCTGTAAGCCTGCGAAGGGTGACCCGCGAGGGCGCCTGGAGGTATCAGAAGTGCGAATGTTGGCATGAGTAGCGATAAAGAGTGTGAGAGACACTCTCGCCGAAAGTCCAAGGGTTCCTGCGTAAAGCTAATCTGCGCAGGGTTAGCCGGTCCCTAAGGCGAGGCCGAAAGGCGTAGTCGATGGGAACTCAGTTTAATATTACTGGGCCTGATGAGATGTGACGGATGGTGTAAGTTGTTCCTCCTTACTGGATTGGAGGGGCTGCGAAACTGTTCCAGGAAATAGCCTCATCATATAGACCGTACCCGAAACCGACACAGGTGGACAGGTAGAGCATACCAAGGCGCTTGAGAGAACTATGTTGAAGGAACTCGGCAAATTGCCTCCGTAACTTCGGGAGAAGGAGGCCCTCCATGAAGGCAACTTTTTGGAGGGGGCACAGACCAGGGGGTGGCGACTGTTTACTAAAAACACAGGGCTCTGCGAAGTCGCAAGACGACGTATAGGGTCTGACGCCTGCCCGGTGCCGGAAGGTTAAAAGGAGGTGTGAGAGCACTGAATTGAAGCCCCGGTAAACGGCGGCCGTAACTATAACGGTCCTAAGGTAGCGAAATTCCTTGTCGGGTAAGTTCCGACCTGCACGAATGGCGTAACGACTTCCCCACTGTCTCCAACATAGACTCAGCGAAATTGACTTGCCCGTGAAGATGCGGGCTACCCGCGGTTAGACGGAAAGACCCCGTGCACCTTTACTACAGCTTCAGAATGATAATGGATATGTTATGTGTAGGATAGGTGGGAGACTTTGAAACCGGTGCGCCAGTTCCGGTGGAGTCGTTGGTGAAATACCACCCTTAACCTGTCTATTATCTAACCGCGCCCCGTGAACCCGGGGCCGGGACCTTCTGTGGTGGGTAGTTTGACTGGGGCGGTCGCCTCCCAAAGAGTAACGGAGGCGCGCGATGGTAGGCTCAGGCTGGTCGGAAATCAGCTGTGAGAGTGCAATGGCATAAGCCTGCCTGACTGCGAGACTGACAAGTCGAGCAGAGACGAAAGTCGGTCATAGTGATCCGGTGGTCCCGTGTGGAAGGGCCATCGCTCAACGGATAAAAGGTACGCCGGGGATAACAGGCTGATACTGCCCAAGAGCTCATATCGACGGCAGTGTTTGGCACCTCGATGTCGGCTCATCTCATCCTGGGGCTGGAGCAGGTCCCAAGGGTATGGCTGTTCGCCATTTAAAGAGGTACGTGAGCTGGGTTTAGAACGTCGTGAGACAGTTCGGTCCCTATCTGCCGTGGGCGCAGGAGAATTGAGAGGAGCTGTCCCTAGTACGAGAGGACCGGGATGGACGCACCTCTGGTGGACCTGTTGTGGCGCCAGCCGCATTGCAGGGTAGCTATGTGCGGAAGGGATAACCGCTGAAAGCATCTAAGCGGGAAGCCCCCCTCAAGATAAGTTCTCCCTTGAGAGCCGTGGAAGACCACCACGTTGATAGGCCGGATGTGGAAGTGTGGTAACACATGAAGCTGACCGGTACTAATTACTCAATAGACTTGAATATCCCGTCATGAACAGAGATGAGATCTGTAAAAGATCCCGTTCATGCGCGCTCATGCAAAACTTATCATTGGCCTCAAAAAGGCCAAATCAAAACGGAATATAAAACAAACCCATGTTTTTAATTGACCTGGTGATCTTGACGCCTGTGTCCCACCCGGCTCCATCCCGAACCCGGAAGTGAAACCAGGTTGTGCCGATGGTACTTCGTCTTAAGGCGCGGAAGAGTAGGTCGTCGCCAGGTCTATTAAAAACATGAGTTTAAAATACAAACCCATTCATAATGTCAGAAAATCATCGCGCTCAAGTAGCCGCTAGGCGATAGCGCATGAAAAAGACAGCGGCCCATAAAGCCGCTTTTTTTTGTAGGTTGATTATCTCTCGCGGCAGGCTCGCTTACGCTCACGCCTCCGAGGGGGCGCCGAAAAGTCGGCGGCGGTCAGTCGACCGCTCTGGAGTATACACTCCAGCCGTCCGTAGGACGGAAAGGCCAAGCGGCCGTCGCGCACGTTTGCGCGGAAGCCAAGGCCGGAGGCCGCACGGCGCTTGAGTGCCAATAAAGTTTACCGCGGGGTCGAGCATGCCCCAGCCTCGGGTCCCCCGAGGCGGAATTAAAAATGCCGGGCTGCACTGCGCAGCCTTGAACTAACTTGACGCGGGGTGGAGCAGCCCGGTAGCTCGTCAGGCTCATAACCTGAAGGTCGCAGGTTCAAATCCTGCCCCCGCAACCAACGGAAGTTGACGCCGCCC
>NZ_VFIY01000004.1:600000-767578 GCF_006385175.1 Emcibacter nanhaiensis | reverse complement strand
GTTCCCGCTGCTCCCATGGCGGGGACCATCTTTCTTTCATCTCACACTTGAGGAATGATCATGTCAGACAGAGAAAGTCTTCATTTTATCAACGGGGAATATACCGCCGGATCGTCCGGGCTCACCTTTGAAAACCGCTGTCCGGTCGACGGCAGCCTGATCGGCCTGGTGCATGAGGGCAAGCGCGAAGAGGTTGACGCCGCGGTCAGCGCGGCGCGGGCGGCGCTCAAGGGGCCGTGGGGCCGCATGAGTGTGGAGGAGCGGGTCAGGATGCTGTACCGGGTCGCCGACGGCATCACCGCCCGGTTTGACGAATTCCTCGAGGCCGAATGCCTCGACACCGGCAAGCCGAAGAGCCTGGCCAGCCATATCGACATTCCGCGCGGCGCCGCCAACTTCAAGGTCTTTGCCGACGTGATCAGGAATGTGCCGACCGAAGGCTTTTTCCTCGAGACGCCGGACGGGGCCGGGGCGCAGAATTACGGCGTGCGCACGCCCAAGGGGGTGATCGGGGTGATCTCGCCGTGGAACCTGCCGCTGCTGCTGATGACCTGGAAGGTGGGCCCGGCCTTGGCCTGCGGCAATACCGTGGTGGTCAAGCCGTCCGAGGAGACGCCGCTGACCACGACCCTGCTCGGCGAAGTGATGAATGACGCCGGCGTGCCCAGGGGCGTGTTCAATGTGGTGCACGGCTTCGGGCCGGACAGCGCCGGGGCGTTCCTGACTGAACATCCGGGCGTCGACGCCATCACCTTTACCGGCGAGACCCGCACCGGCACCGCGATCATGAAGGCGGCGGCCGAAGGGGTGCGCGATGTCTCCTTCGAACTCGGCGGCAAGAACCCGGCCATTGTCTTTGCCGACTGTGATATGGACAAGGCCATCGAGGGCACCATGCGTTCGGTGTTCGCCAACTGCGGCCAGGTCTGCCTCGGCACCGAGCGGGTATTTGTCGAGCGGCCGGTCTTTGATGAATTTGTCGCCCGCCTCAAGGCGGGGGCCGAGGGCCTGAAGCTGGGCCGTCCCGAAGACGAAACCGTCAACATGGGACCGCTGATCAGCAAGGAGCATCAGCAGAAGGTGCTGGGCTATTACAAGCTGGCCAAAGACCTGGGCGCGACCGTGGTCATTGGCGGCGGCGTGCCGGACATGCCGGACGACCTGAAGGACGGCGCCTGGGTCGAGCCGACCATCTGGACCGGGCTTGGCGACGACAGTGCGGTCATGAGGGAAGAAATCTTCGGCCCCTGTTGCCATATCACGCCGTTCGATGAGGAAGAGGAAGTGATCGCGCGGGCCAATGACACGGTTTACGGTTTGGCGTCGGCAGTGTGGACCGAGAATATGTCCCGCGGTCACCGGGTCGCGGCACAGATCGACTGCGGCATCTGCTGGGTCAACAGCTGGTTCCTGCGCGACCTGCGCACCGCTTTCGGCGGCACCAAGCAGTCCGGCATCGGCCGCGAGGGCGGGGTGCACAGCCTGGAATTCTATACCGAACTGAGAAACGTCTGCGTCAAGTTGTAGGGAGACCCATTGAGATGAGCAAAGACCTGAACGAAATAGCTAAAATCGTTGATGACGCCGCGCGTACCGCGACGGCGATTCCGCAGCTGTCGGAAACCGGTCACGACCTGACCCTGGAAGAAGCCTATCAGGTGCAGGCGCTCTCGCTCGCCCGGCGCTACGCCCGCGGCGAGCATCAGGTCGGGGTCAAGATGGGCTTCACCAGTGAAGCCAAGATGAAGCAGATGGGGCTCAAGGAAATGATCTGGGGCCGGCTCACCAATGTGATGCTGGTGGACAACGGCGGCGAGATCGACCTCAAACATTATGTTCATCCCCGGGTCGAGCCGGAAATCTGCTTCCGCCTCAGGGCGCCGCTGGCCGGCGAGGTGAGCCCCGAGGAAGCGCTGGCCGCCGTGGACGCCGTGGCGCCGGCGCTGGAGATCATCGACAGCCGCTACGAGAATTTCAAATTCAATCTGCCGGATGTGGTGGCGGACAACACCTCCACCTCCAGCTATGTGGTCGGCGACTGGTATCCGGCCGACACCGACATTGCCGATCTCGCCATGGCGATCAGCTTTGACGGCGAAGAGGTGCAGTCCGGCTCCACCTCTGCCATTCTCGGCGATCCGCTGCGGGCCCTCATCGGGGCGGCGCGGCTGGTGGGCAAAGACGGCGGCCGGCTCGAGGCGGGCTGGCATGTGATGGCCGGCGGCGCCACTGCGGCAGAGGCCCTCACTCCCGGGATCAGCGTCCGGCTCGACACCGAAAATATGACACCGGTCACCTTCAATGTGAAATAGGCAGCTGAAAAGTGCGCAAAATATGCGCACTTTCCTAACTGAGCGATGGTGGGGCGGGGGCTTTGCAGTGCCTCCCGGCCGCACCAATATCATTTTCCACTATAATTCCTAATCCGATCAGGTCAGCATTCCAGGCTCACGTATTTTCCTGCCTTGGAAGTGCCGCCACTATGGGCCGACAGCCCGCAACAGGTTTAATTGACAGGCCTGTAGTTTTGCTGTAACCATACTACACTACACGGTGTAGTAAATATATGGAAGGCTGTCCGGAAAGGAGCGCTTAAAATGAGCATCGGCGAGAAAGTCACGGTTTGGGGGATTCTGTTCATCCTCTCGGTTATCGGCATTACTCTGACCTATGGCGGGGCTGTTCTGGCCGGTCTTGGTGGCAGCATTTATTACCTGGCTGCGGGGCTTGCGACGATCATGTCTGTTGTCGCATTGGCTAAAGGCCGGCCCTTGGCGGTGAAACTATTTGGCGGTCTTGTCGGGGTAACCATTGTTTGGGGGTTGTGGGAAGTCGGCCTCGACGGCTGGGCGCTGGTGTCGCGCCTGGTGGCTCCGGCGGTTCTCGGACTGGTTTTTCTGCTGCCGCCGTTGCGCAAACGCATGGAGCCGGTCAGTTCCTGGTGGGCAGGCGGGCCGGTGCTGGCTGTCGTCGCCGTGTTGGTATTGTCGGGCACCGTTGCCGTTATGTCCCGGCCGGATCTGCCGTCGGCAGCGCCGGTCGCTTCTGGTGCCTCCCCGCAGGGGGAATGGCACAACTGGGGCGGAACGCTAGCGGGTACGCGTTATTCGTCCCTGAGCGAGATCACTGCCGAGACGGTCGAGGGGCTTGAGGTCGCCTGGCGTTATGACTCGGATGTGCCGCTTTTAAACGGACGTCCCGGTGCCGAGGGCACGCCGCTTGCTGTTGACGGCAAGCTGTATCTGTGCCTCGACCGCAATGTGACCGTGGCGCTGGACCAGGAAACCGGGAAGGAGGTCTGGCGCTTTGATCCGCAAACGAACCCGGAAAACCTGGGAATGGTGGCGTGTCGGGGCGTGTCCTATTACGAGGCGGAACCGGGAAAAACGGCGGAATGCCCGAAGCGTATCCTGCTGGGGACACTGGACTCCCGGCTGATTGCGCTCGATGCCGAGAGCGGCGCCCTTTGCTCTTCCTTCGGCGAAGGCGGCACGGTGAACCTGCTGGAAGGTTTCGGTGACGACATTCCGCCGGGCGTTGCCTACCCGACGTCGCCGGCGACCATCGTCAATGGCGTTGCCGTCATCGGCCAGTTTGTTCTGGATTTTCTGTCGCAGGATTCCCCATCCGGCGTGGTGCGCGGCTATGACGCGGTGACCGGGGAGCTGCGCTGGGCCTGGGATGCGGCCCGTCCCGACCGCACCGGCTTGCCGCCGGCAGGGGAGACCTATACCCCCAATACGCCCAATGCCTGGTCCATCTTCAGCGGTGACGAGGAGCTGGGGCTGGTCTTTGTCCCGATCGGCAACAGTCCGCCGGACTATTACGGCGGCAACCGCAGCGAGGTGGCGGAAAAATACAGCTCCTCCGTTGTCGCCCTCGATGTGAAAACGGGGAAGGAACGCTGGTCGTTCCAGACGGTGCATCATGATATCTGGGACTATGATGTCGCCTCGCAGCCGGTGGTGGTTGATATTCAGGGGCCGGACGGTGTCATCCCGGCCCTGATTGTGCCGACCAAACAGGCGCAGATTTTTGTGCTGGATCGACGCGACGGCACCCCGATTGATCCAGTTGAGGAACGGCCGGTGCCCCAGGGCGGGGCACCCGGGGAACGACTGTCAAAGACCCAGCCCTTTACCACGGGCTTTGCTTCGGTGGCCGGGCCCGATCTGACGGAAACGCAGATGTGGGGGGTAACGCCGCTGGACCAGATGTGGTGTCGCATCCAGTTCAGGAAGGCCCGCTATGAGGGGGTCTACACGCCGCCGTCAACACAGCCGTTTATTCACTATCCGTCCAATGCAGGCGGTATTAACTGGGGCAGCGTTTCCATTGATATGGGCCGGCGCCTGATGGTGGTCAACAGCCTGCATCTGGCCAATTTGGCCCAGTTGGTACCCCAGGAAGAACTGGTGCCCGGCCAGGGCTATGTTCATGGGGTATCCCTGATTTTCCCGCAAAGCGGAATGCCGTTTGCGTTCAAACAACAGATGTTCCTGTCGCCCATTTTTGCCCCCTGTCAGCAGCCGCCCTACGGCCGGTTGAGCGTGTTCGATCTGCAAACCCGGAAATTGCTGTGGAGCGAAGCCCTGGGCACGGCAGAGAGGGCCGGGCCATTGGGATTGAAATCCCATCTGCCGTTCCGTATGGGCGCACCGGGCATGGGCGGCGCCCTGACCACTGGAGGAGGGCTGATTTTTATTGGCGCTTCACAGGATTCCTACTTGCGGGCGATTGATATCGGCAACGGCGAGGTAGCCTGGCGCGACAAGCTGCCGACGGTTGGTGCGGCGGTGCCGATGACCTACCGATCCCCCAAAAGCGGTCGTCAGTTTGTGGTGATTGTGGCCGGAGGATATCCGGGGATGGATGCACCGGACCATGCGACTGTCGTTGCCTATGCGCTGCCGCAATGAAGGAACGCAGATATTAAAACAAAAGCACTATTCGGCAGGTGAGGAGCTCTCTGCCGAATAGCAGTCACCGCCGGAGATCACTTTTTTCCCGCGAGATATTCATCGACAAACTGAAGCCGGTCGTTACCCCACCACATCTGATCGTCGATGATGTATATCGGGACGCCGAAGACGCCGCGGTCGATCGCGTTGTTGAACAGCTCCTCATACCGCTCGTCTGCTTCAGCGGATCCGATATAGGCCAGAAATTCATCCGGGTCCCAGCCCATTTTTTGCGCCAGCTCCGTTAACAGTTCATCACTTGCCATGTCTCCGCCGCGCACCCAGGTGGCGGTGTAGGCTTCGCGAATATAGTCTTCGGCCACTCCGCGATCCTGGGCGAAAAAGACACCGCGGTTGATCCGGTTGGAATCCATGCCTTTGGGCCTGCCGCCCAAGGCCACGCCGTAACGGTCTGCCCAGCGTTGTAGGTCAGTGAACAAGTGGCGGGCTTTCGCCGGGATTTTGATGCCTGCCGGTCCGGTGTTGCCCACAGCAGTTTTTGTCCGCCGCAGGTCGATCGGCAGATAATTGACAGAGCAGCCGTGTTTCCGGGCAAGTTCCGGTACTCGCTGAAACGCGAGGTAGGCGTAGGGGCTGTGAATGTCGAAGTAGAAGTCGATTGTGGTCATTATGTGGTCTCCCAATAGTCGGTTCTTGTTGTTCTGCACGACAAAAGCGGATGCCCAATCAGTTGACCAGATGCTTGAATTACTTCCTCATTCAGTCTCTCAGGCCGGTTTTATCGCAAAAGTTTTCTGGAGGTAATCCAGGGCCCTTTCAGCACGTTCCCTTATTTCTTTGTCTTTCATCGGCGGCTCGACACCCAAAAGCACAATCTGGTATGCGGTGCCGGTAAGCACATCGAGAAAATATTCTCCGGCCAGCTTTGTGTCCGCAATCTGCAGCTCGGAATTTTTGACGGCATGATCGAGAATTGTGGAAACATCGTCGAGAAGGCTTTTCACACTTTTTTCAATTAGTTTCCGGGCCAGATCCGGAAACCGCATTGCCTCGGCAATGATTGTCCGAAACAGGGACAGGGTTACCGGTGAGTTTGCAACCTGCAGCATGCCGATGCCAACAAGTCGCAGTTGATCCTTCCACTCCACCGATTGACTGGGTTCGGTATTTAAAGAGCCCCAGGTGGCGGCGAGTTGCATTTCCATGACGGCGGTAAAAATTTCTTCCTTGCTGGGATAGTAGTTGTAAACCGTCCGTTTGGAGACGCCGGCTTTTTCGGCAATTTTATCCATGCTGGTCACCGCAAAGCCGTCTTCGAGGAAGGCCTCTATCGCGCCGGAGACAATCTGATCGATCTTTGCCTGCCGCATCCGTTCGGCTGCCGTTAATGGTTTCTGGTCTGGTCCAGTGGCTGCTTTATTCTTCATTTTAAGTTTTTACCTTGCAGTAGTGGGTTATTCAGCTTGAATTACACTACACAGTGTAGTATAAGTTCAAAACTGCACAAAAACAAACCCTTTTTGTTTTCGTCTGTTAACGCGCGAAACATAAAAGAGAATTTATTAAAAGTAACTAGGGTTGGACTTTATCAAATCAGATTAAGTTTAACCAAGGAGAAAAGCTAAATGAAGATGGCCGAGGATTTGGAACTTGAGTTTTTGCCTATGGAAAAACCCGAGTTTGCACGTAACCCGCTCCCCTATTTTGCTGCGGCCCGGGAGAAGCACCCCTGGTTGGCGACATGCAATTTTGGCTATGTGGTGCATCAATATGATGCCATGAAGGATCTTCTTATTCAGGATGACAAAATGGATACGGCCCTGGATACCATTGTCATGCTGATGGGAGCGCAGGACACGCCATGGGGCCGCCTGACCGCAAATACCATCAACGCCCAGTCGGGGGAGAGACATAAACAGATGAGAGACCTGCTCATGCCGCTGTTTTCTCCGCGGCAGGCCAACCAGAACCGTTTGCTGATGCAGGAAGTCATCACAAAACTTCTGGATGATTCTGTCCCGAAGGGCGCCTTCGATTTCGAGGAGGTTGTTGGCTATTTCCCCATAGGCGTGCTTTGCAGCATGCTTGGCGCCCCTGCAGAGGAACTCCCCCGCATTCGTTCATCACTTGAAATACTCGGACGTGGCCTGTCTCTGGACCCCGGAATCTTGTCGGAATTGCAGGTCGGGGCCCAGGAAATTGACCGGTTCGGACAGGAACTTGTTGCCGAGCGGCGCGCCGGCAAGCGTCCGGAAAAAGGGGGAGAGCTTCTTGATGTCCTGATCGAGGCCGCTGACAATGGTGGACTGACGGAGCGGGAACTATACGATCTTTTGATTTTTCTGTTTGTCGGCGGCTACGATACGTCAAAGAATATTCTGACGCTGATCATGTATGAAATGATCAATTATCCGGAATATTACCGGCGGTGCGCCGAGGATATTTCCTTTTGTGAAAAGGTTGCCGAAGAGGCCTTGCGCTATCAGAGCGTCGCCAACTATCCCCGGATCACGACTGAAGTGGTCACTTACCGGGACGTCATCTTTCCCGAACGTACGATGCTTTTCTTTCCGGTCAGTATGTCCGGGAGGGATCCGTCCGCTTTTTCCGATGCGGACACATTTGATCCCGAGCGCAGGCACGGGAACCGGCATATCGCCTTCGGCCGCGGCATGCATATTTGTCTCGGGCAATTTATCGCCCGCGCCCAGATCGTCGAGGGACTGCACCTGATCGCCCAGCGTGTCAAAAATCCGAGACTGGCAGGCGACGTCGCCTGGCGGCCGTTTCTGGGCATCTGGGGGCTGGAAGGTCTGCCGATCGAATTCGATCCGGCGTAGATAGATTCATTTGAGAAGACGTATGAGGGGGTGCCGCATATTCATGGCGATGGTGTGCGGCTCTCCGGGAAGTGCAGAGGACAAAAAATGCCCAAGGTCATATTTATCGAACAGTCAGGCAAGGCGCATGTTGTTGAGGCGTCAGAAAACAGCAGCGCCATGAATGTTGCAGTGGAAAATGATGTGCCGGGCATAGAAGGGGACTGCGGCGGAAACTGTGCCTGTGGGACGTGTCACGTCCATGTCGATCCGGTCTGGCTCGACAAAGTCGGAAAACCCGATGATGCGGAACTGTCAATGCTCGATTTCGCAACCGATGTCCGGGAAAACAGCCGTCTTTCCTGTCAAATTAAAATGACAGCTGATCTGGACGGCCTGATCCTTCATCTCCCCGAGTCCTGATCCCGGGCTCCTGGCGACGTATTTTTTGCCGCAGCAAGCAGGTTTTGCAGTGAATCCTGCTTGGCTGTTATCTGGGCCAGAGCGCGGCAACTGTCGACGGGTTCTTGTAGTAAATATCAATGTCGGAGATCAGGCCGTCGCGGACCGTAAGCATCTCTACGACCTGCATCTCGACGGTTTTTCCCGTGGCTTTGGAGGTAAAGCGCGCGAGGATCTTGACCACTACCGGATCTGATGCATCAAGATATTCGATTTTTTCAATCGCAACATTAAATACTGACGTGATCTTGCCCATCAGTTCGGCGTTGCCTTCCAGGCCGTGGTAATCACCGCCGAACGGGACATCTGTGGTCTCCCGGAGTATGATATCGGGAGCCAGGTACTGGCCGGCTTCATCAAATTTATCCTGAGCGGCGAGATCATAAAACTGACGGACGACGGTAATGCCAGATTTCTGGTTTTTGGTACTCATCATAGACCTTTGGATGCGGTGAAACGTTAGAAGGTTAGATGTTAGTCATTCAAGCGACCATGTCAAAGAAAACATACGCTAACCTGAGAGAACTCTGTCCTTGGAGAGAAGCGCTCTGTTCTGCTTGTGCTGTTGGTAAAAGTTAATCCTAAAAATTATAGGAGCCTCAGAACCAGGACCTGAAATTTTTTATTTACATTATTGACGATCCCGTTACCTTTAGCCCTCCAGAGGAAACTTGAGTATTGGGGAACAGATGGCAGAGGGGGAAGCCGGAGCGGTAGCAGCCGCCACGGGGGAAGAATCTGGGAATAATGAAAGTGAGGCAAGCAGACCGGCGATGGACACCGGCCTGGCCTGCTTGGTCACGCTTTTGAAATTTCTCGGCAAGGCGGCGGATCCGGAGCAGTTGCGCCATCAAAACGGCAAGGGCGGGGAACCTTTCACCACCCAGGATATCCTGCTTGCCTGCAAACAGCTCGAGGTCAAGGCCCGCGCGAAAACCACCGACTGGAAAAAGCTTGTCAAAATGCCGCTGCCGGCTGTTGGCCGGGACAGCGACGGCAACTACTTCATTATTGGCAAAATTGCCGCGGGCGAAGACGGTGAAGACAAAGTCCTGGTCCAGTTTCCCGGGCAGCAGAAACCGGAAATCCTCGACCAGCAAGCCTTTGATGCACTGTGGTCGGGCGAAGTAATCCTGATGACCACCCGGGCCAACATTGCCGGGGCCGGGCGCAAGTTTGATGTCACCTGGTTCATCCCGGCGCTGGTGAAATACCGCAAGCTGCTTTATGAAATCCTGATTGCCTCCTTTTTCCTGCAACTGTTCGCCCTGGTTACGCCGATGTTTTTCCAGGTGGTCATTGACAAGGTGCTGGTGCACAAGGGCCTGACGACCCTGAATGTCATGATTATTGCCCTGGTGGTGGTTTCCACGTTCGAAGTGGTGGTCGGGGGACTGAGGACCTATGTCTTTTCCCATACCACCAACCGGGTGGATGTGGAACTTGGCGCAAAATTGTTCCGGCATCTGCTGGCCCTGCCGCTGAGCTATTTTGAGAGCCGCCGGGTCGGAGAAAGCGTCGCCCGGGTGCGGGAACTGGATACGATCCGCGAGTTTCTGACTTCTTCCTCGGTCACCTTGGTGATCGACCTGCTGTTCACTTTTGTCTTTCTGGCCGTGATGTATCTTTACAGCCCGACGCTGCTGATTATCGTGCTGGTCTCGTTGCCGCTCTATGTGATCGTCTCGGCTATTGTCACGCCGCTGCTGCGCAAGCGGCTGGAGGAGAAATTTCAGCGCGGCGCCAGGAACCAGGCCTTTCTGGTGGAAAGCATCAATGATGTGATCACCGTCAGCACCGCCGACGGCACCACCCATGATGTCACCATCACCATCAATGGCACCAATGACGCGCCGGAGATCACCTCCAGCCTGGCGGTCAATGTGGCCGAGAACACAACGGCGGTACAGACAGTGACGGCGACGGATGTAGATACCAATGATGTGGTAAGTTACAGCATCACCGGCGGCGACGATCAGTCCCTGTTCAGCATCAACAGCAGCACCGGGGTCCTGACGTTCAATGCGGCCCCGGACTATGAAAATCCGGGCGACAGCGGGGCGAATAATATCTATGAAGTGGAGGTTACGGCCTCTGACGGCAATGGCGGAACGGACCCTGAGACGATTCTGGTGACGGTGAGCAATGTCAACGAAGCGCCGGAGATCAGCTCGAGCCTGGCGGTCACTATAGATGAGAATGTGACCGCAGTGCAGACGGTAACCGCATCCGATCCGGAGAATGACACGCTGAGCTACAGCATCAGCGGCGGGGAGGATTCCAGCCTGTTCAGCATCGACAGCCAGACCGGAGCGCTGAGCTTCCTCGCGGCGCCGGACTATGAAAATCCGGGCGACAGCGACACCGACAATGTCTATGAAGTTGAAGTCACCGCCTCCGACGGCAGCCTCAGCGACAGCGAAACCGTGTCGGTGACAGTGCAGGATGTGCTGGGCGCCCCGGTGGTGCTTGACCTGGGCGGCGACGGTGTGGAGATGGTCAGTGTCTTTGCCTCACCGGTCCGCTTTGACATGGACGGCGACGGCGATCTGGACCAGACCGGCTGGGCCGGGGCCGATGACGGTTTGCTGGTGCTGGACCGCAATGGTGACGGGGTCATCAATGACATCTCGGAAATCTCCTATGTGAACGACCTCGAGGGGGCGACCACCGATATGGAAGGTCTCCGGGCCTTTGACAGCAACGGGGATATGGTGTTTGATGCCGCTGACGAGCAATTTGCAGACTTCCAGGTGTGGCAGGATAAAAACCAGAATGGCATCAGTGAAGCGGATGAACTGAGCAGCCTGGCGGCGCGGGGCATCGAGAGCATCGGGCTTGAGCTTGCCGCGACCGGTGACAGCATGTCCGGCGCCAGCGACAATGTGCTGGTCAATACCGCCACTCTGACCTGGGCTGACGGCAGCACGGGCGCGGTCGGGGATGCGGCCTTCCGCTATCTGGAGGATGTCGACCCGTCCGTGAACCAGCTGGTTCAGGCCCTGGCCGCCTTCAAGACTTATGGCGCAGCGGAACTGGATCTGAAAGAGCAACAGGAGCGTCCTCTGACGTCGGTCCTCGCTGCCGGCTGGGAGAATAAGGTCGGTTGACCGTGAGTATGGATGAATGACTTCAAAACAGCTGAAACTGTAAAAATAGAAAAAGTACGCATCACCTGCGTACTTTTTCTTGCTGCTCAATGATATTGGCACGATTTTTCGGAGTTTCCGGTCGTCCCGTGCCGGTCAATCAGATATCAATGAGATAGCGATTCCGCTATACCCTGTCAGTCTCAGTAGGCTGCCCTTCGATGGTGGCGCTGAACCTCTGGTAGGCCGCCAGAATATGGGTCTGCATGACCGCATCGCTCCAGTCGCCGTTGCCGGATTCCAGGGCCTCGATCAGTTCGAGATGATGGGCATTGCTGCGCTTGAGTTCATTGTGGGTGAAATTGATTGCGGTCCGGGTGACGATGGGCGGGGAAACCAGTCTCAGCACCGCCTGTTTCAGGATTTCGCTCCGGGTCGCTTCCAGCAGGGTGTTGTGAAAAACTTTATTGGCGGTGATGAAAGTTTCGATGGAAAATTCGCCCTTGCCCGCCAGCATGTCGTCGACGATCTTGTGCTGTTCTTTCAGAATTCCGATCTGTTCCGGTGTAATCAGTTCCGCCGCGCGCCGCGCCGCCATGCCCTCGGTCATGGCCCGCAGCCTGAATATATCCTTGATTTCCTGGGGGGACCATTTGGCCACATGGGCGCCCAGATGGGGTTTCATCACCACATAGTTTTCCGCCGCCAGGCGCTTGATGGCTTCGCGGACCGGTGTGCGCGATACCCCGCACAGCTCCACCAGGCGTTCCTCTTTGAGATGATCCCCCGGGGCGAAATAGCCGTCCAGAACCGCGTTGCGGATCGTCGCATAGGCTTTTTCTGCGGATTTACTCATGGTCATGACATCACCATGACGTGCTTACTTTCAGAAATATTGACCTGGTTACAGTGATGCACCTGTTATCAGGTGCATCACTTGATATAGCTAATTTGGTTTAGAATTCAAAGCTCATTTCCACACCCCAGCGGCGTTCTGTGCCGGGGTTGACGAAGGAGCCGCCGAATTCAGGGGCCGGAATAACCTCTTCCATATAGTTTTCGTCCGTCAGGTTGGTGACGAAGCCGGTCAGGGTCCAGCCTTCACCGCGCACACCAAGACGCAGGTCAATGGTGTGGTAGGCATCACGCTGGGCCGTGGAATATTCCGCGGCGCCAAGGGCGCCGGCTCCTGCACCCAGGCCCAGTTCGAACAGGGGCTGGAAGATTGTGGCCTGCATGCCTTCCTGGACTGTATGGAACCAGGTCGGGCCGACAAAGATCGCATCGGCACGGCCGAACAGTTCCAGGTCATTGCTGATTGGATAGTCGAAATCAACAGCCAGGTTGATAGTGTAATCCGGCGTATAGGGAGACTTGTTGCCGACCGTGTCGGTGCGGGCGCTGTTCTCCTTGATTTCGCTGTCGGTCATGTTCAGGCCGGCATAGAAGCGCAGATGATTGTTGAGGTGGTAGGTGCCGCCCAGCTCGAAGCCGTAGATTTCCACATCATCGATATTGGACACCACGCGCAGCAGGCCGAAGGTGCCGACATAGAATTCAAAGAACTGCATGTCGGTGACCTTGGTATAGTAGCCGGCGCCGTTCAGCTGCAGGCGTCCGCCCAGCAGGTCGGCCTTGAAGCCGGCCTCAAAGGCGCTGGAGGTTTCCTTGTCATAGTCATCCTGGACCACCGGCAGGGCGGAACCGACCTGTTCGGCCCAGTTGACGCCGGAAACCGTGGTGATCAGGCCGGCGTTGAACAGGTTGAGAGTAGCAGCGGCACCCGAGTTGTTAAAACCGCCAGCCTTGAAACCCATGCCCCAGCTTGCAAACAGGGTCAGGTGGTCGGTGGCATCCCAGGTCACGGACACTTTCGGTTCCAATTGGGAGAACGTGCGTTCCTTATCCGGGATGGTGCCGGTCGAATTGATCAGGCTGCTGAGCGCCGGGTTGAGCGGATCGTCATAGATGCCGTCAAAGTTCAGGTCGATGATGGACTGGGTGGCGTCGGTCGGAACCAGGCTCGACACTTCACGTTTTTCGTTGTCGTAGCGCAGGGCGAGAGACAGTTCCACTGTGTCGGTGACGTCATATTCCAGCTGACCGAAGACGGCGAACACGCGGCTGTCGAACTGGTCATAGAGCAGGGACGCCGTTTCGTTGGGACCGTCTTTCTGGAACAGGCCGCGGATCGGGGCTTCGCCGCTGTCGCGGTTCATGGACACGCCGACCTGACGGTCGATATCCAGGAAGTAGGAGCCGATCATCCAGCTGAGCGGGCCGTCGCCGTTTGAGGACAGGCGCAGCTCGGCGCTGAGGTCTTTCTGGTTGCGCAGCTGTTCCTGGATGCCGTCGCAGGTCGTCGGGGTGAAGGCGCCGAGGAAGGAACCGTTGGGATCAAAGATCACCCCGTTCGGGGTCTGGCCGATAAACTGCGGGGAGGGCAGCGGGTAGCCTGTCAACTCGGACACGGAGGCGATACAGGCCGGATCAGCAGCATAGAAACCGAAGGCGGCGGAGGTGCCGTCCGCAATCAGGTTGTTCTTGATGTCGCTGTAGAGCACCCAGCCGGTCAGGGTCACATCTTCGAAATCATAATCAAACTTGGTGGAGACTTCGAAGGCTTCCTGGTCGTTGTCGGATATGATATTGGCCTGGTAGACCGGGGTATAGGTGTTGATATCCTGATAGGCGGATTCCGTGCCGGTTACTTCCGCATAAACCGGCAGGCTGAAGGTGGAGTTGAAGGCCAGCGAAGAGGCGTCAACTTCGCCGTAGCGCATTTTCAGGTCAACGCTCAGGTTTTCGATGCCTTCATAAACCAGCCGGCCGTTGATGTTAAAGCCCTCAAAGGCGTCAACGATCGGGGCGTTGTCCTGGTAGCTGTTGCGGTAATAGCCGTCGGTTGAGCGCCAGTCGGCGGACAGGCGATAGAACAGTTCGTCCTCGACGATGGCACCTGAGGTGGAGCCCTTGATCAGATAGGTGCTGTCTCCGGCGGCACTGGCGGTGAGCTTGGTCACACTTTCATTGCCCGGTTTCGCGGTAGTGACAATGATCGCACCTGCAGCCGCGTTACGGCCGTAGATAGCGCCCTGTGGACCTTTCAAAACCTCGATCTGGGTCAGGTCGGTATATTCGCGGTTAAAGGCGGCAGGGTTGGTGTAAAGCACCCCGTCAATGATATAGGCGAAGCTGTTTTCCGCATCGCGGGCGCCGTTGATGCCGCGGATGTTGACCTGGGTGTCGCCCACTTCAGAGGTGTCCACCATAGAGACGCCGGGGGTCAGAGCGATAAAGTCCGCGGCCCGCTCGACGCCGGCGGCTTCAAGGGTGGACTGGGTCAGGGCGGTCACTGTGCCCGGGACGTCGGACAGGCTCTCTGCGCGGCGGCGGGCGGTCACAATCACTTCTTCCAGAACAAAATCGTCCGCTTCCTGGGCCAGGACCGGGGTCGGAACTGATGCCGCCGCCAAGGTGCTGACGGTCGAGAGTAGTAGTGCTGTATGTTTCTTGCAGGGCATTTAATCCTCCTGGGTATGTTGCAATTCGTTGGTTCTCTGCTTTTGTTTTTATTTTCTCCCTATTCCCTTTCGGGGAGGAGCGCGAGGGTCTCCTCTAGTGACATGACGTCGGCATATTTGGCGTGCATGTCGAAAAGATTTGCTGCATGGGCATCCGGATTGCGGTCGCCGACGGCTTCCCGCGGCACAACAACGGGATAGTCATTCTGCAGGCCGTCAAGGACGGTAGCGCGAACGCATCCCGAGGTGGTCAGTCCGGTGACCACCAGGGAATCTGCCCCGGCGGCCTTCAGCCGGTCGTCGAGATCGGTTTTGAAAAAGGAACTGGCCCATTGTTTTTCGATGATCGTCTCGCCGGGAAGCGGTGCGATCCGCGGATCCACCTTGACCCAATCAGACCCCGGCGTGAGCACATTCAGTGCCGGCACCCTCTCGCGGAAAACGCGGGCGATGTCTTCTGTGCGATAGATCACAGTGGTAAAGAAAACCGGCAGGTCACGGGCGCGGAAGGCATCCAGAAGCTGCCGGTTGGCTTCCACCACATCCGGGCAATCGGTGCCGAGCGGGCAGGCGGGATCGGTGAAGCCCTTGACGACATCCACGATGACAAGGCCGGGTCTTTTCCCAAGCTTTATACTATGTCGTTCCAGATCCATCCCAAGGCTTCTCCTGGTTGCTGATTACCACTTTGGCTGGACCGGGGGTTCCAGTCCGGTCTCTGCGAGGCAGTTGGCGCGGAGCGTTTCGATATCTGCGCCGTAGTTGAAGATGCCTTCCGGGCGGTTTTTGGCCAGGTCGGCCCGTTGTGCCTCGGTGGCGGCGAGGTCGACGCTGTAATCGTCCATGACCATGACGCCGTAATTTTCAAAGGCGCCGTCAAAGCTGACCAGCCCCTGCTTGACCTCCTTGGCCACCAGTGCCGGGTCGCGCTCGAGTGGGTTGCCCCAACCGCCGCCACCCCAGGTGATATAGTCAAGCTGGTCGCCTTCATGCACTTCGATATTGTCGCATTTGGCGGGCAGGATCTCCTCGCTGCCGTCGGTGCGGCGCAGGACTTTCTTCGAGCGTTGGCCCGGCGCGCCGCCGTTCACACCCCAGGGGTAGGTAAACCAGCGGTCGTCATGGATGGCAATGATGCCGTCGCTGAGGAACTCATAGGTCATGAGAATACCGTTGCCGCCGCGGTTGAGGCCGGCGCCGCCACTGTCGGGGATCGAGGTATACTCGGTGATGCGCATGGGGAAGTAGCGCTCCAGGAACTCGTTGGGCACATTGGTGAAGCCTGGCCACAGCGAGTGGCCGTCCGGCCCGTCGCCGAACGGGCGTCCTGGAATGCCGCCAAAGCCGATCTGGAACAGCTGGAACCACTCGCCGCTGTCCTTGTCAAAACCGGAGAACATCAGGTGCGGGCTCGAGGAGAAACCAGCCGCACTGAGGAATTCGGGCTGTTTCTTGCCGAGCAGCGCGCCCAGCAGGTCGAACAGCCGGCCCAGCGCATGGGTGCGGCAGGACAGCGCCGCCGGGAATTTCGGCTTCAGCAGCGAGCCTTCCGGAATACGTACCTCCACCAAGTCATAGAAGCCGTCATTGAACAGCACCTGGGGATCGAACACCATGATCATATAGATGCCGAAAAACATCTTCAGCATGTTCTCGTTAAGATAGAAGTTGATGGAGCCGGTGGCCTGGGGGTCTGTGCCGTCAAAATCCAGGATCACCTTCTCGCCCTCGCGCCACATGGTGCATTTCATCTTGTAGGGACCATAGCCGCGGCCGTCGTCACAGACATAATCCTCGAACTCCACCTTGTCTTCACCGATGGCGGTCTGGATCAGGTGGCCCATGGCCCGCTTGTTGCGCTCCAGCAGGTTGTCGGTGGCGGAGACATAGGTATCGACGCCAAAACGGTGGCAGATTTCCAGAACCCGCTTTTCCGCCACCCGGCAGCTGGCGATAATCGCCAGCAGGTCGGCCCGGCACCATTCCGGCATGCGCACCTGGTGCAGCACCAAGGTCAGGATATCCTCCTGCAGTTCGCCCTTCTTGAACAGTTTGATAGGCGGAATGCGGATGCCTTCCTCGAACACGCTGGTAGCGTCGGTGGGCAGGCTGCCCGGCACCTTGCCGCCGATATCGGTCTGGTGGCCGAACATGCTGGCCCAGGAGACCAGCCGGCCGTCCAGGAACACCGGCTTGATGATCAGCCAGTCGTTGTTGTGGCTCACCGCCCCGGCACAGGCATAGGGATCGGACAGCCAGAACATGTCGCCGTCCTCAATGGTGCCGTTATAGGTTTTGAGGAAGCCGTCGATGAAGCTGCCAAACTGGCCGACGATCATCTTGCCGTCGCGCTCGGCGATCAGCGGGAAGGCGTCGCCCTGTTCGCGGATGCCCGGGCTCATGGCCGTGCGGAACAGGGTTGCGTCCATTTCCTCGCGGGCGTTACGGAGCGCATTCTCGATAATGTCCAGGGTGATGATATCCACCTCCACCTGGCTAAAGGGAGCATCATTGGTCTGGATAATTTCAGCGGTCATTGTCCTTCTCCCTTCACGCTTCAACCGGATTGATCAGAATATTGCCGCAGCCATCGACCGTGCCCACATGGTCGGGCAGGATCACCGCCGTGGAGTCCATTTCCACCACCACGCAGGGGCCCTGCAGCTTGTCGCCGGATTCCAGCTTGCTGCGCTCGTAGATCACGGCCGGCAGTTCCTTGCCCTCGACCCACATTTTATGGTCGCGCAATTTGGCCTGGCTCGGGTCGCCGTCGCCTTGCGCGATATCCTGGGCCGGCATTTTGGCGCCCTGGCCGATGGAAACGGCGCGCAGGTTGACGATCTCGTGTTCCACATCAAGGTTGAAGGTGAACAGCCGCTCATGTTCCTCGTCAAAGGCCTGCATCAGCTTGTCGAGACCGCCGCCGGCCTGGAAATCGGCCAGCTCGATGGGGATGTCCACCTCAAAGCCCTGGCCCATGTAGCGCACCCCGGCCTCGAACTTGACCACCTGGTCGGCCCGGGCGACGCCTTCTTCCTCCAGGTCTTTCATCACCACTTCCTGCATTTCCGCAAGCCATGTGGCGATTTCCCCGTCGGAGGTTTTGGTCGAGGTCCTGTTGAAGGAGCGGGCATGCTCATAACGCATCTGGGTCGTCGCATCGCCAACCGCGCACAGCACGCCGGGGCTGACCGGCACCACCACCGGATAGCTGCCCATCAGCTTGCCGACCGCGTTGGAATGCAGCGAGCCGGCGCCGCCGAAGCCCATCAGGGCAAAATCGCGCGGGTCATAGCCCTGCTGCACGGAGACCAGGCGCAGCGCGCCATACATATTCTCGTTGGCAATATCGATGATACCCTGGGCCGCTTCCTCGATGGTAACGCCAAGGGCGTCGGCAATGCCTTTTACCGCCGCGCGAGCTGCCGGCCGATCCAGTTCAAAGCTGCCGCCGAGCAGGGATTCCGGCAGGTTACCCAGCACCACATGGGCGTCGGTCACAGTCGGCTGGGTGCCGCCCTTGCCGTAAGCCACGGGTCCCGGCACCGCTCCGGCGCTTTCCGGGCCGACCCGCAGGGCCCCGGTCAGTTCCGGCACATGGGCGATGGAGCCGCCACCGGCGCCCACGGTTTTCACATCCAGCGACGATGCCCGCACCGTCAGGTGGCCGACCGAGGTTTCGCGGCGGAGCAGGGGCTCGCCGTTTTCAATCAGCGCCACATCGGTAGAGGTTCCACCCACATCAAGGGTCAGGATGTTTTTGACGTTGGAGTTCTCGGCCACCCACAGGGCGCCGGTCACACCGCCGGCCGGGCCGGACATCAACAGGTTGACCGGGGTCAGTTCCGCTTTCTCGGATCCGATCAGGCCGCCGTCGGAGCGCAGCAGGTTGATACGGCCCTGCATGCCCAACTCGCGCAGCTTGTTGCGCAGATTGGCGATATACATGGCCATGACCGGACGGACCAGCGAGTTGGCCACCGTGGTCAGGGCCCGCTCATATTCCTGCATCTCCGGCAGGATCTCGTGGCTGAGAGAGATCGGAATATCCGGGAAGATTTCCCGGGCAATCTCCGCCACTTTCAGTTCATGAGCACCATTGATATAGGAATTGAGCAGGCAGATGGTCAGCGCCTCAATGCCTTCCGCCTTCAGGGACTCCAGAGCCGCGCGGGCCTGGGCTTCGTTGAGTTCATCAACCACGGTGCCGCTGGCATCGAGGCGCTCATCAATCTCGACCGTGCATTCCAGCGCCGCCAGGGGCACCGGCTTGGGCCAGGTGATCCAGGCAGCAAGGCCGCCCGGCACCAGGGATCGCGCCACCTGCAGAACCTGGCGATAGCCCTTGGTGACCACGAGGCCGGTCTTCGCGCCCTTGCCCTCGAGAACGGCATTGGTCGCCACCGTGGTGCCGTGCAGGAACTGGCCGATCTCGGCGGGTGAAATTCCGGCGATATTACAAATAGCCTTGGTCCCGTTGATCACCGCCTCGGAAGGGTCATGGGGGGTGCTGGGTACTTTGTCGCGCCAGGTTTCTCCTGTATTTTCCTCGATCAGAAGCAGGTCGGTAAAAGTTCCTCCTACATCTACGCCTAGGCGATATGGCATTTATAAAGTTCCTTTTGTCTGTCGTTGCCTCTAAGGAAATTCCTCAGTGTGCCGGTTGTTTAATTATGCGACGCAGGTTGTTTCCTGCGCGGGTGCGGGAAAACCGCCCGCCTTGCTGACCATGGCCGGGGTGGGCCGTCCCAGTATGGGTTCAAGGCTTTTGGATACATCAATAATTTTTTCCAGCGATACGCCGGTTTCAATGCCGGAGCGCTCCAGCATGTAAAGCAGGTCTTCGGTGCCGATATTGCCGGTAGCCGCCGGGGCAAAGGGACAGCCGCCCAGTCCGCCAACGGAGGAGTCCAGGATTCTGGCGCCGGCCATATAAGCGGCCCAGGCGTTGGCGATGCCGGTGTTGCGGGTATTATGGAAATGTCCCCTCAGCGGCATGTCCGGAAGCGCCCTGCGGAGGGCAGAGAACAGCTCAAACACCTGCTTGGGCGTGCCGACGCCAATGGTATCGGCAATGGCGATTTCATGGGGATTAAGGTCGGCAACCTGTTTGGCGATATCAATGACAAGGCGGGGATCAACCTCGCCCTCGAAGGGACAGCCGCAGGCCGCTGAGATCGTCGCTTGACCCCGCAGGCCGTCGCTATGGGCAGCAGAGATGATTTCGGAGGCGACAGAAATGCCTTCTTCGATGGTCTGCCCCTGGTTTTTCTGCGAGAAAGTCTCGGAGGCGACAATTACGCACCCGACTTCGTCAAGTCCGCGCCGGCCGCCGTCCCTGGTGGCGATGGCGCGCTGGTAGCCGCGCATGTTCAGCGTAAGGCCGATATACGTGACGTCCGCTCTGTCCGGCAAGCCGGCAATAACATCTTCTGCATCTGCCATTTGGGGAACGCGTTTGGGGTGAACGAAACTCGCCACTTCCATGCGGCGAATTCCGGCGTCGATGAGGCCGTTGATCAGCTCCAGTTTCTGTTCTGTACTGAAAGGAGCTTTTTCATTCTGTAGTCCGTCACGCGGGGCGACATCTACAATCTCGACTCTATTCTTCACGTCCCGTCATTCCCCTTGGTTTCTGGGCTGGTCGTTCCCTTGACCTGTTTGTAACCCAGGCGCTGGAATCGGTTTATTGGTTTCGAACAGCAAAACTGTGCCATAGTGACGGCTAGTTGTATACACCTAAATGCATCTTTTTAGAAGAATTATAATATTTTGAAGAGAAAACCACAAAAAACAGCCCAAAAAATACAATATTTTGCTAAATGAGTTTATATGTCTTGCCTTAAGGGAATTAGCTTGTATACAATGAGGCAGGAAATTTCCTGTGATGATGAGAAGGAGAGAGCTTTGGTTGACCCGGCACAATTTGGCGCGCTCAAAGGATTGCGTATGATCGAACTCGGCCAGCTGATCGCAGGGCCCTTTTGCGGCCAGCTGATGGCGGATCATGGTACTGAAGTGATAAAGGTCGAAGCGCCTGACCGGGAAGACCCCATGCGCAAATGGGGCCAGAATGCGCCGCTGTGGTGGCCGGTGGTGTCCCGGAACAAGAAATGCATCACCCTGAATCTGCGGGTGAAGGAAGGCCAGGACCTGCTTAAAAAGCTGGTCAAGGAAAGCGATTTCCTGCTGGAGAACTTCCGTCCCGGCACCATGGAAAAATGGGGCCTGGGGTATGACGAGCTCAAGAAAATCAATCCCGGCCTGATCATGATCCGGGTCTCCGGCTATGGCCAGACCGGTCCCGAGTCCTCAAAGGCGGGCTATGGCTCCATCGGCGAGGCCATGGGCGGCATGCGGAACCTGGCTGGTGATCCTTCCACACCGCCAAGCCGGATCGGTCTGTCCATCGGCGACAGTCTGGCGGCGACCTTTGCCTGCCTGGGCGCCTTGCTGGCGCTCCGGCACCGGGACATGACCGGTGAGGGGCAGGTGGTGGACAGCGCCATCTATGAAAGTGTGCTGGCGATGATGGAATCCGTGGTGCCGGAATATACCCAGACCGGGTTTATCCGCCAGCGCACCGGTTCCATCCTGCCCAAGGTGGCGCCGTCCAACGCCTATCCGACCCGGGACGGTGATATCCTGATCGGTGCCAACCAGGACAGTGTCTTCGGCCGGCTGTGTGAAGCGATGGGCCGGCCGGAACTGGCCAGCGATCCGCGCTATGTTGATCATCATTCCCGTGGCGAGCACCAGGAGGAACTGGATGATCTGATCGCCGACTGGACGCGCACCAAAAGCGCGCAGGAGGTGCTCGACCTGATGGACAAACATGCCGTGCCGGCCGGTAAGATATTCACCGCAGCCGACATGATGGAGAACGAGCAGTTCAAGGCCCGTGAAGCGATTGTCAAGGTGGACCATCCGCAGTTTGACAAGCTTTACATGCAGAATGTGGCGCCAAAACTGTCCAGGACCCCGGGTCATATCAACTGGGCGGGACCGACCGAGATGGCGGCCCATAACGCCGAAATCTACGGCGATCTTCTGGGCATAAGCCCGGGCGAACAGCAGGTGCTCAAGGAGAAAGGCGTGATATGATCATCTGCCGGATAGGGCGGATGGCGGAAACCAGATAAAGGATCGCGCACTTTTTCACCTGACATATTGCAGGGCAGGAACTTTTCTGCCCCGCCGGATATTTTCCTGACTGATGGCTTTGCCAGCGGACGTGGATTACCCCCTCTTGCATCGCTGGAAGGGCTCATGTACAGTTTCAGGAAACAATATCTGCTTTTGGGGGAAGAAGGATGTCTGCAAATCCTTATCGCGATTCATCATCGAAATCGATTTTTGCAAAAGTTCAAAAGAAACAGTCTGGTGAACCCGGGACCTTGAATGAAAGGTTCCAGAGTGCCCGAACTCCTGTTCGATATGGTGTCATGAGCCTTGCTCTTCTGCCGCTGGCGGGTTGCGGTGGCGGTGGTGGCAGCACGGCGGCGCCCACGGCGCCGACAACTCCGGTAACGCCGGATCCGGACTTTACGGAAGATCCAACCAACGTCTTTACTGCTATTGACGACAATGACCGGACCCTGGATGAAAGCAGTTCGACGGCGGATCTCACCGTCATCGGCAAGGGCGGGGATGATACAATCATTACCGGGAGCGGGAATGACCTGATCCGGGCCGGTGAAGGGATGGATACGATTTCCGCCGGTGATGGCGATGATGTCATCGTGGTGCTGGGGACAACGGCGGCGGATGAATATACTTCTTCCGCGATCACCAATCCGGGTGGTTCCGGTGTAGACCTGTCTTCTCTGCTGACCCTGGCGGAACTGAATGGCCGGTCGGTGAGCGAGGTCGAAAGCGGTGAGACCATCGATGGCGGGGCTGGCAACAATACCCTTTATATCTATGGCACCGTCGACCTGACCGGGGTGACGCTGACCAATGTCACCCAGCTGATTGTTAATTCCACGGTGACACTGACCCAGGAACAGATCGCCCAGTTCACCACCATCGACGGCGATGGCAATTCGGTGATCAATATCGAGGTGCCGGCAGGCAGCGGAGAAGTGGTTCTGGATTTCTCTGTTTTGAATATTTCAGATATCGCGAGCCTGAATATCTCTGGTGACGTGACTGTTCGTGTGGACAGTCTGGAAGATTTGAGCGGGATTGCGGATCTGAACATACAGGACGCGAGCCAGATCAAACTGGAACTGATGGCAGGGGATGAACCCGTAGCAGTCAGCCTGCAGGGGATTGCGGAAATATTCCCCCAGGTGAATGAAATTTATCTGGGGGATGACGCTGTTCTTGTGCTTGATGCGCCTGAACTGCTTTCGGAAATTGGTGTGGGTATCGTCGCGGGACATGGCGGAATTGATACCCAGGGACAAACCGCGGCGGATGACGCCCTGGCCGCCATTACGACTGATGAGGGGGTTGTCCTGAACCCTGTCTCTCTGGAGCCTATCACCTATACCGATATCGAAGCCGAGCCGATAGTCTTCCAGATTATTGAAAGCAATATGTCGGATGTGATCGCGGATCCTTATAGTGGCGGATTTTATGTGTCCACCACCAGTGGAAAGATAAAATCCTGGGATCCAAATAATGGTATTTACCAAGAACAATATTCGATCGGGGGATATCTCGATGGAATGGCGTTATCTCTTGATGGTATGGCACTTTTTGTTGCAAACCATGAATACCTGATGGTTGAGGACGCGGAATTTGACAGAGATGATGTATATGAGATTTCGATTACACGAATTAATCTTCAGACTGGTCAACTGAAAGAAATAACTCTTAATGTCAATGATGCGGAAAGGGGAACATCAGATATCAGCATTGATGCTACGGGTACGGGATTATTCACGACTGATTATGCTGGATCCGGATCAAACCCTTTCCGTCAAATCGATATATCTACGGAAGAGATAACACTTTTTGCGCCATGGGTATCTATCCAGGAGGGATCCTATCTCGAGACGTCCGAGGACAACAGATATATTTTGATACAGGAAGCTCATCTTTCAGATGGTGGTCTTTTTCTCTATGATTCCCAGATCGGAGAAATAATTGGGGATACCAATTTATATGAACAGGGCTCGAGTGGTTTTAACGCCGGTAGGTCGAGTGTCAGTTCAACTGCCGGTCTAGCATCAGTGATTACTTACAATGATGCATTTGTCTATGATCTCGAACTTTCCCGGGTATTTGACTTATACGATCTGGAAGGAGTCGGCCGTATGGCCGACGTCCAGTTCTCTCCTGCAGGGGATATTCTGTACGTTCTGGACGTCGATAATCGGGAGATTCTGTACGTCAACACAGAAAGCTGGACTGTCGTCGACAGTTATGATGTCGGTGGTTTTTATGATGACTCCATGTCATTTAATTCTGCCAAAATGAGCCTGTCCAGTGATGGACGCCAAATTTTCCTGACCCTTAACACAGAGACCTTCATCGTCGAGCTGGATCCCCATTATTCAGTTGTCGAGGTGGAGGGAACACTAAGCTATCTCATTGACCGGGATGATGATCATACCTTCATTCTGGATGAAGACCATGCCTTTGTTATTGTTGATGAGGATGTGGTGCTTTCCGGAGAAACCTCCATCCGACTGACCGGAAACAATGTGGTCCTGTATAACCTCGGGACGGTAGAAGGGGACGTCTATCTCGGTCCTTTGGACGATACCCTCATCGCCCAGGGAGGCGTGTTTCTGGGGGATATCGATACAGGCGGTGGCGATGATACGATTGTCAGCGGTAAAGGCGACAATGTTATCTACGCTGGAGCCGGTGACGACAACATCCGCGCCGGCCAGGGGGACGATCTGATATTTGGTGGTGAAGGAAGCGACCATATGGATGGTGGCAGCGGCAGTGACACGGTTTCCTATGCTGACGCCACAGAAGGTGTCCAGATAAACCTTGGACTTAACGCTTATGGCGGCGGAGCTTTTGGCGATAGCCTGATCAGCATTGAGAACATTATCGGGTCTGATTATGACGATATTATATCAGGGGATGATGGCGATAACCTCTTGAATGGTGGCGCCGGAGGCGATGTCGTTAACGGAGAAGGCGGTAACGATATTATTGTCATCAATAATCTGGATTTTTTCTATATAAGCGGAGGAGAAGGGGAAGATATTCTCCGGCTGGATGGCATTGATCTGGACCTTTCCCAGTTGGAGCCGGATCACAATATTTCTGAATTTCAGATCATAGATCTGGTTACAGACGATGGCGAAAACAGTCTCACCTTGACCCTTGGCGATGTGCTGGGAATGTCTGCTGATGGGGACCATTTGATCGTCTGGGGGGACGCTTCTGACAGCGTGACATCAACCGGCCAGGGCTGGGTTCAGGGCGACGACCAGACCATCGACGGGGAGCTGTACCACAGCTATTCCTATGGTGACGCAACACTGCTGGTGGATGCGGACATTACCCAGACGGTGACGTAAGGAAGATTGTTCTACCGCTCCCGCAGTGCATTGTCCCTGAGGCGGAGTACCGGATTGATCAGATATTCGAGGATGGTTTTCTTGCCGTGAACGATGTTGACGTCGGCGACCATACCGGGAATGATCGGCAGGGTGTCGCCGTCGGCTTCGAGGCTGTTCTGCTTGGTCCTGATTTTGGCGATATAGACATATTCCTCGCGCTCGTTGAGGATCGCGTCGGCGCTGATGGTTTCCACTGTGCCGTCGAGCGCCCCGTAGCGGGCAAAGTCATAGGCGGTAATCTTCACCTTGGCCGCCTGTCCCGGATACAGGAAAGCGATGTCCTGGGGGCGGATTTCCGCCTCGACCAGCAGGCTGTCGTCGCTCGGTACCAGTTCAACGATGGACATGCCCGGCTTGACCACGCCGCCCACGGTGGTGACCAGCACCTGGTTGACGATGCCGTCGGTCGGCGCCACCACATCGGTGCGGTACACCCGGTCGGACAGGGCGGGGATGGTTTCGCGCAGCTGGTTGAACCGGCTCTGGGCTTCGCTCAGTTCGCTCAGCGTTTCGGTGCGGAACTGTTCCCGGGCCTGCTCGATATTCAGCTCCACTTCCTCGATGGATTTCTTGGCTTTTTCGATACCGAGTTCGGAGCGCTGGCGTTCGCTCTTGGCCTCGGTCATTTTCTGCTGGGCCCTGATCAGGCTGATCCGGGGTTCGATGCCCTTTTCCACCAGCGGGCCGATCATGTCGATTTCCGCCTGGGCCAGTTCCTCGTTTTCCTCGGAGTTGACCGACATCATGCGCGCTTCGATCAGTTCCTGTTCCAGGTTCTTTTTCTTGGCTTCCAAGCCACTCAGCGAGGCGCGCAGGCCGGACAGTCGTGCCTTGTTGAGGTTTAGTTCCCGCGCCACCTGGTCCGGGTAGCGCTGGCTGAGATCTTCGGGAAACTCCACCGCTTTCAGGTCCGTTTCCGCCTGCAACCGCCGGGTTTTCAGGTCCAGGGCGAGATATTCCTCTTCGTTTTTCTTGAGGTCGGAGCCCAGCTGGGTGCTGTCCATGCGCACCAGGATATCGCCCGCTTTCACTTCCTGGCCCGACTTGACCAGGATTTCCTTGATGATGCCGCCTTCCAGGTTCTGCACCACCTGGATCTGTTTGGCCGGCACCACCCGGCCCATGCCGCGGGTGACTTCGTCGAGCTCGGAAAAAGAAGCCCAGATGAAAAACAGCACCACAAAGGCGACAATGCTGTAAAACAGCACATTGGCGCCGAGATGCTGGGCCGAGGACGGGTCGAATTTGAACGGCAGTTTAATCATGCGTCCTGCCCCTCACTCTGCACCGGCTTCTGCATCTGGTTCGGGCCCTGGTTTTGGGCAAGCTTCTGCAGCACCTGGTCCCGGGGGCCCATCATGGCGATGCGGCCCTTGTCCATGATGATAATCTTGTCCACCAGCTGCAGCAGGCTGGCCCGGTGGGTCACGATCACCACGGTTTTATCCTGCATGGTCTGCTTGAGGCGGCTGACCACGGCGGCCTCGAAGTTGTTATCCATGGCGCTGGTCGGTTCATCCAGGAACAGGATCGGGCTCGGACGCACCAGGGCCCGGGCCAGGGAAATAGACTGTTTCTGACCGCCGGACAGGCCTTCGCCCCGGTCCCGGAGCTTCAGGTCATAGCCGTTGGGAATGGCGCCGATGAATTCCTGCACGCCGCTCAGTTCCGCCGCCCTGAGGATGTCTTCGTCGGTAATGTCTTCCCGCCCCAAGGTCAGGTTTTCCTTCACACTGCCGGAAAACAGAAACACATCCTGCAGCACCATGGAAATATTGTTCCTCAGGTCTTCGGGGACGATCTGGCGGATGTCGGTATTGTCGATCATCACCGCGCCGTTGTCCGGTTCATACAGGCCGGACGCGAGCCTGAGCACGGTACTCTTGCCGGAACCGATGCGGCCGAGGATCGCGACCTTTTCACCGGAATTGATGGTGAAGGAGACATTCTCCAGCACATTGGTATTCTGGCCCGGATAGCGGAAGCTGACATTGTTGAACTCGATTTTTCCGTCCAGGGTCTTACGGCGCAGGACGTCGCGTTCGCTCATATCCTCGTGCGGGGCGCGCATCAGCGCATCCAGCTTGCGGTAGGCGCTGCGGGCATGGTTGAGGCGGGTCATCAGGTTGGCCATCTGGCCCAGCGGCGCCAAGCAACGCCCGGACAGTATCACCGAGGCGATCAGGGCCCCGAAAGTGAGGTCGCCGGCCACCACCAGCCAGAAGCCATACACCACAATGCCGATCTGGGAGATCTGTTGGGCGGTGGAGGCGCTGTTGACGGTAATCTGGCTCAGCAGCCGCGACTTGAGGCTGATCTCCGAATGGTTGGCCACGGCTTTTTCCCAGCGGTTGAGGAACATCCTGCCGGCACCCAGTGCTTTCATGGTTTCAAGGCCGCTGACCACCTCGATCAGGGTGCTTTGCTTGCTCTGGCCTTCACTCATACCCGCCTGCGAATATTTGGCCAGCCACGGCTGGATCAGCAGGCCGGTGATAACCACCAGCGGGATGGCCAGGATGGGAACAATGACCAGTGATCCGCCGATCGCCCAGATCACCAGCAGGAACAACATGATAAACGGGATGTCGACCACGGTCGCCAGGGTGGCGGAGGTGCAGAAATCCCGGATGCTTTCATATTCCCGGACACTGTTGACCAGTTCTCCGACGGAACCTTTGAACGCGGACAGTTTCAGGTCTTCCAGGCGTTTGAAGATGCGCCGGGCGACCTTGAGGTCGATCTTGCGGCCGACACTGTCGATAAACAGGGCGCGCAGGAACTTCAGGGTAAAGTCAAAGACGATGACAATCACCATGCCGGTGGTCAGCGCAATCAGGGATTCAACGGCGTTGTTGGGGATAACCCGGTCATAAACCACCATGATGAAAATGGAGCTGGCCAGGGAAAAGATATTGATAAGGCCGGCGGCGACAATGATCTGGATATAGGACCATTTATGTTCCACAAAGGCGGACCAGAACCAGTTGTCCGTATCGATGGATTTGCTCTGTACGGCGGGCTGGTCGTTCATTGTCCGGCTCCGCCGTCCTTGGTGCCGGTCAGGCGCAGGTTGAGATAAGATAACAGGGTGCCCATGTCATGCAGCAGCTGATACTGGAACAATTCCTGGTCCATCAGGCCCTGCACATAGCTTTCCAGTGAATTGCGATAGTCGTCTTCCGCTTCCAGCAGCGACAGGATGCTGCCGCCTGTGGTTTCAAACTGTTCCTGGAACAGATCGCGGCTCAGTCGGTTGGCTTCCACGCTCTTTTCCTGGCTCATGACCCGGAGCTTCTGGTTTTCCACCTTTTCCCAGGACACTTTCAGCTGGCGGCTGAATTCCCGGTGAATGGTTTCCTCATTGGCGCGGGCCTGGGCATACTGATTGGTGCTGCGCTTGATGCGGGCGGTCTGGGCGCCGCCGGTATAAAGCGCGTAATTCATCTGCAGCCGGGCCTGGACATCATAATCATTGGAATCCCGGTCCAGGTCGTAACGGGTGCCGGTCACCTGCAGGCTGAGCCCCGGCCAGCGGCTGGCCTCCTCGGATTCCATAGACGCCCGGCTGGCCATCACCTGGCTGGTGGCGGACGACAGCAGCGGGCTGTTGAGCAGGCCAAGCTTCAGGGCATCCTCCTGGCTGGTCGGCAGGGACAGAGCGATGTCCGGTCGTTTGACATTGGCGGGCGGGGTGCCGAAGATTTCCTCATACAGGCCGGCGGCCTCGGCAAAGTCGATCTTGTTGGCGAGCAGATTCTGTTCCGCCAGCGCCAGGCGGGCCCGGGCCAGCGCCACATCCCGGTTGGCGCCGACGCCGCGCTCGAAGCGTTCCTGGGCAAACTCCAGGATCTTGCGGTGCCGTTGAAGGGCCTCTTCCCGGATGCGGCCGATAATGCCGCGCACGAGATAATTGTAGTGGGCTTCGATCGCGGTCAGGACCACTTCCGAGGCCTGGACCTCATAATCCGCGTGGGCGGCGGCATAGGCATATCTGGCCCGGTCGATCTTGCGGAAAGTCGCGCCGCCGTCAAACACCTTCTGGGACACGGTCACATAGGCGTCCACATGGGTGGTGGGGTCGTTGAGCTCGTCAAAGTTTTCCAGGGTATTGTCATAGTTATCCAGGAAACGGTAGCGCCCGTCCACGCCCACATCCACCTGGGGATAAAGCGCAGCTTTTTCTTCCCGTTCTTCATCTTTCACACTGTTGCGGTAGGACAGGGAACTCTTGATGCGCGGGTGATTTTCCACCACATCCTGCAGCAGGGTTTTGAAACTGGCGGTATAGCCGGGGGCAGGGGCAAACAGGGTCGTTTCGGGAACATTCTCTTCCGCTTGCACGGCACCGGCGGCAAGGAGGATAAGCAGCGACAAGATGACGTTCGAAGCCCGGCCCATGGCGTTATTCAAAAAACGGAGATGCATTCTTTCCCCAAGACACTTTCTAATACTTTATTTTTATAACCTCTGATGGGCTATTCATAGGATAAAAGTTCCCGTTTGACCAATGTTTTCTGGTTGCAGGTCCGGGGGGAAGAATTAACCCTCAGCTGTGCTTTCAATATTTATGGTTAACAATTGGTTAATTGTCATCCGACCCCTGTTTGTATAAAATTCAGAAAGAATCGCCTGCATATGCCAGAGGTGGATGCGCGGGAGATGCTGAAAAAACATATTCTGCAGTGCCGCAGGGGGGAGGCTGATCCTGAGTGTCTCTATTCTTCCCGGTATCCGTTAAAACCGGGTCCCCCTGCTGTATCGGAGGGGGAACATGAGCAACGCTACGCTTCGCACTATCACAACACTGAAGGTCGGTCACGCCGGGGTTTTGAAACCCATAGAACCAGTGAATGAAATTAAGGCCGGTCCCTTCGCTGTCAAAGGACGCCTGGCCCGTTCCTCAGTCTCCCTCACACCGCTGCTCCTGGCCGCCTGTGGCGGTGGCGGCAGCAGCACCCCGGCTCCGACCCAGACCCCAACGACGCCTACTTCATCCACGATAAATTTTTCGGAAACTTCCAGCAATACATTCACGGCTGATGATGACAACGACAGTACCCTGGATATGTCTTCCTCCACAGAGAATTTGACGGTAGTCGGCAAAGGGGGGAATGATAAAATCACGACCGGATCAGGCGATGATACCATCAATGGTGGCGGCGGCTTCGACACGATTGACGGAGGAGCAGGTGCCGACGTAATCGATGGCGGCGGATCGGAGAGTAATCTTGTCACTTATGAAAATTCTTCCTCGGCGGTCACCGTCAATCTGTCGACGGGAACCGGCTCCGGCGGTGATGCGGAGGGGGATACACTGGTCAATATAAATCATGTCACGGGTAGTGATTATGATGATCATCTGACCGGCACGGATGGATATAATATACTCAGAGGCGGGGACGGGAATGATGTGCTGAACGGCCTGGGTGGCTATGATGTCATCTACACGGGGGCGGGACAAAACACGATAGATGCAGGAAGCGGCGACGATCGGATCATCTGGGAACAATCCGGTCCTTTTGTGGATCAGATTGATGGCGGCGAGGGAAATGACGAATTAGATATTCGGCTGGTTGGAAGAGCGTCGATTACTCTCGATCTGTCACAAACGGATATTTCCAATATTGAAGTCCTTGGGCTGGAAAGCGGGAGCCAGCATCTCGTCTTTACACGGGCAGATGTTATCGCGGTCACAGACAGCAGAAACAGCCTGACGATCGATATCCTCGGAGGTGAAGATCGCGTAGAGGCCCAGGATGGCGGCTGGGTGCCCGCTTCCATAACTCTGTCCGGGTTTCGTTATTATCAAATGTATTTTAATTACACCAATGCCGGTGTGACTCTGAGTGTCGAGTCCCATGCAATATTGGTTGGTCTTCCGGAAATTGAGACAAATTTCACCGAGTCCAGTCCGGATTATTTTGTCGGTACGGTGGGCGTGAATTCAATTCTGTATCGGCCGGACAGCACCTCAGATTTAACGGTGGACAGTTTCAGCGGGAATGACAGCATCATCACGGGGGCCGGCGATGACATCATAAAAACCCTCGGCGGGGATGACACAATTCATGCCGGGGCCGGCGCCAATTATGTCGATGCCGGTGATGGGGACGACCACATCGTTGTTACGGAAGGCAGTACCATCCTCGGAGGAACCGGCAATGACTTTATTTATGGCGGGTATCTGGAGGTCGGTGTCCAGGACAATGACATAGACGGCGGCAGCGGCGACGATCAAATCTATGGTGATCAAGGGAGCGACATCATATATGGCGGCACCGGCAATGACGCACTGAGAGGGCAGGAGGGGAATGACATACTGAGAGGGGAGGAGGGGAATGACTTCCTGGACGGCGGCAGTGGGGATGATCATCTGTTGGGGGGCGATGGTCGGGACCGCCTGTATGGAGCTGATGGCAGCGATATCCTGGAGGGGGGTGCCGATAATGACGAGTTGCAGGGGGTGCGAGGTGCTGATGTCCTGGAGGGAGGGCTCGGCAACGATACGTTCTACATGCGCGAAGCTTATGGGGATAGCGAAGACAGCTTTGATGGCGGTGATGGTTATGACACCCTGAACTTGTGGCTGGAAGAAGGTACGACCGTCATCGATTTGTCTGAATATAATATTCAAAATATGGAGTTGATATATACCAGTGTATACGGCGACAATGGGGATGAAGCAGAAATAAGCTTTTCTTTGCAGGATGTCCTCGATTGTACCGACCTGAATAATGAACTGCATATCGAAGGCGAGCAGAAAATTACTTCATCAACAAGTGGCTGGGTGGCAACGGATGTTGTAAGCCATGAAGTTTTTTACACGTCCGGGTCCTATCCTGATGATTTCTATGCCTTTACCAATGGTTCAGCAACCGTTTACCTGGGCATCGATTTGATCCGTACCGGGGAGTTTCTTGCTGAACCTGATTTTATTGAAGGGCCGGATAACACATATACCGCAATCAATGACAGTGATGCCTTGATGAGCAGGTTCTTTGTCGATGAAGACCTTACGGTTTACGGTAAGGGCGGCGATGACCGGATAACAACCGGGAACGGGAATGACACCGTTGAAGGCGGCATCGGTGACGATAGGATTTACGGTGGAAATGGCAACGACGCCCTGGATGGCGGTGAGGGGTCGGATGTTCTTTCCGGTGATCAGGGAGATGACATTCTGCGGGGGGGAGCCGGAGCTGACTCTTTGTACGGGGAAGAGGGAGCTGATTATCTGGATGGTGGAGAGGGCTACGACTTTACGGGTTATTGGCAATCCGACGAAGGGGTGATCATCAACCTGACAACCGGCGAGGGACATGGCGGTCATGCGGAAGGCGATACTCTGGTCAATATGGAGAGTATTACCGGGTCTGACTACGATGACCAACTAATTGGTGATGACGAAGACAACAATCTGGATGGTTACCACGGCAGTGATATCCTCCGCGGTGAAGGAGGAAACGACATACTTCAGGGCGGCGCCGCAGGTGAGGGGCTTGTTGACACACTGTATGGCGGCAGTGGTGACGACCAGATGCAACTGGCGCCCGAGGATATTTATGACGGTGGCGATGGAACAGACACGATCAAATTCATGGGATATGACTATGAACTGGACGGTATTGATCTGTCGCTTACAGATATGGATATTTTAAATATTGAGGTGTTTGACCTGAGCGGGCTTGGCAGTAATACCCTGACCTTTACCGCCCAGGATATCCTGGATGTGACAGATGACGACAATATCCTGATACTGGAGGGTAATGGCGAAGACACGTTAATTTCCACCGGCGAGGGCTGGGTGCAGGGCGCGGACCAGGGATCATACCATACCTATACTTCCGGTGATGCCACTCTCCTTGTCCATGAGGAACTGACCTTCATCATCTGATCCTTCGCTGAAGGCGCTGCAGTTTATGGTTAACAACTGGTTAATTGTCATCCCGCGCCAGTTTGTATAAAATCCGGGAAGAATCGCCAGCATATACCAGAGGTGGATGCGCGGGTGATGCTGAAAAAACATATTCTGCAATGCCCAGGGGGGGGAGGCTGATCCTTGACACCGGTTCCGTTTCTCATGTCCGTTCTCTGATCGGAAGTCCCTTGCTGGTGGGGAAGGGAAGAGATGAGTAACGCTACAGTCCGTAAAAACACAATACTTCAGTCCGGTTCCAGTAATTTTCCGGAAATTGCCAGAACAATAAAAGAAGTCAAAGCCGGTCCCTTTTCCGTGAAGGGCCGCCTGGCCCGCACGTCCGTTTCTCTCACGCCCCTGCTCCTCGCCGCCTGCGGTGGTGGCGGCAGTACCGCGGCCCCCACATCACCGACCACGCCGACCACGCCGTCGACGCCTTCGGCCGGTACGTTTACCGAGACCTCAACCAATACGTGGACGGCGGTTGACGACAGCGACAGCACCCTGGATATGTCTTCTTCCACCGAAGACCTGACAGTAATTGGCAAGGGCGGTGACGATACCATCATCACCGGGGCGGGCAATGATGATATCAATGGCGGTGGCGGCCTGGACACTATTAATGCCGGTCCCGGTGCAGACATCATCAATGGCGGAGGCGATTATTATGATATTGTCTCCTACGAAACCTCTTCCGCCGGCGTGACAATCAACCTGACTACGGGTGAGATCAGCGGCGGAGATGCGGAAGGTGACACATTGATTGATATTGAATGGGTCACCGGCAGCGCCCATGATGACACCCTCGTTGGCGACTGGGAAAGAAATGTGCTTCGCGGCGGGGACGGGGATGACATCCTGTATGGCATGGGGGGCTGGGACAGCCTTTATGGCGGCGCCGGTGAAAACTACCTCTATGGCGGAGACTTTGACGACGCAATTGTCTGGGACCAGGGCGGCGAGTTTCTGGATCACGTCGACGGGGGCGAGGGGAATGATTTGTTTACAATCATCAGTCCCGAAGGGCAGGTTGTGGACTTTGACCTGACCGGCAAGGATATTGTCAATATTGAAAGAATTTATCTCTCTACAGGTGAACAAATCCTGCGATTGAATCGGGATGATATCATTAATGTTACCGATGCAAACAATAGTCTTACAATCGGTGCCGGAAGCAGCTTTGACGACCAGATTATTGTCGAGGATGCGGGATGGACGCCCTATGGTATTGAAAAGGTTGAGAGCGCGGCAAACATCTATCTTGTCTATGATAATGGCTCGGTGTTCCTGAAAATTAATCCCGATGCGAACACCGAGGGGCTGCCTGATATTGAAGCCAACTTTACGGAAACTACGGCGAACAATTTTTCAGTCACTACTCCCGGCCAGATTGCCATCCTGTACCGTCCGGACGTAACCCCCAATTTGACGGTGACCGGCGACACCAACGACGACAGCATATATACGGGCGACGGCGACGATCAGATCAATGCCGGTGCCGGGAATGATTTTATATTTGCCGGTCTGGGATACAACTATATTTACGGTGGTCCCGGTGATGACAAGATATATGCCTTTGAAGGCAGTTACATCGACGGTGGCGACGGTGACGATATCATTTACGGTGGGGAGGTGCCTGGTTATGGATTTGGCAGCATTGACCTTGAAGGCAATGAATTGCATGGCGGAACCGGGAACGATTATATCTACGGCAGTGAGGCTGCCGACCTGATTGCCGGTGATGACGGTGATGACTTTATTATAGGCTATGAAGGCGACGACACTATAAGTGGCGGCGGTGGCGCTGATGTGATTTGGGGCATGGAAGGTAACGATCAGATCAGCGGAGGAGCCGGGGACGATTCTCTGGACGGTTATGAAGGCGATGATCAGATCGCGGGAGACGATGGCAGCGATATGTTATCGGGTAACGCAGGAGATGATATTCTTGACGGTGGCGCCGGTAATGACTTTCTTTCCGGAGATGGAGGGGTGGATATATTGTACGGGGGAATTGGTGATGACCATATGATTCTGACACCTGAGGATAGCTACGACGGGGGAGATGGGGAGGATGCAGTACAGTTTTATGAAAATGAGGAGATTGATTTTGATCTCTCCCAAATTGATATGGTCAACATAGAGATTGTTGATATTGATCATGGGGGCAGCACTGACATCACCTTCACCGTCCAGGATATTCTCGATGTCACCGACGCCGACAATATTCTCGTGCTGCAGGGGGATGCGGACGATACTGTTACCTCCACCGGCGAGGGCTGGGTGCAGGGCGCGGACCAGGACTATGACGGGGAAACCTACCATACCTATACTTCCGGCGGGGCGACCCTGCTGGTCGACCAGGAGGTGACCTTCACGATCTGATCTTGTCCGGCGGTGGAATGATTGGCCAGGATATCTCAATTGAGGTCTTTTGAATTCCCGGACCGATCTTACGACTTGTTTTATCGCCCCTAAACCAATAAAACCGGGACATAAAGTTATTGATTTCATGGAGTGCCAGATTCCTGGTAGGGGAGAGGTCGTGATGGCAAAAAAACGCCGCATGGGGGCTGAAGATTCAGAAGTCCGCGCCAAGCTGATCAAGGCGGCGGCAGAAGTTCTGAAGACTGAAGGCTACGCCAGTTTTTCCGCGCGTAAGGTCGGCGCCAGGGCCGGGCTGACCCCACAGCTTCTTTACTATTATTTCAAGACCATGGACGACCTTCTTATCGCCGTGATCCGTGAATTTAACGAGATACGTCATGTCCGATTACAGGAGGCGCTGGAGTCTGCTGATCCACTGCGCGCCATTTGGGAACTGAATATTGACAATGATCTCGCGCGCTTGACCGCCGAGTTGACCTCAATCGCCGCCCGCCACGAAAAAGCCCGTCTTGAAGTCATCGATTCCGCAGACCAGTTGCGCAAAATGCAGATAGAGGCGGTGTCAAAACTGCTTCCCCGCGAGAAAACAAGCGAAGACCAGGTTTCTGCCTCCGAAGCGCTGATGGTCGGCGTAGCTCTGGCCAGATTGCTGGTTACAGAGGATGCCCTGGGGTTTTCGGCCGGGCATGAAGAGGTCCTGAATTTCGTTGAACGGATGCTCGCCCGCTATCGCCAGGATGAAACCGGCAAATCATAACGGTCCAGACCCCTCTATTTATTGTTATTTCAAAGACAGTTAATCCAGGCTCCCGGCCTTTCCAGGCGGGGGCTTTTTTCATGTTCATGGCGCATTGCTATGAAGGTGTTAAAAATTTGTTTGACGTGCAGCTGTCGAAGCTGCTATGAAGGTGTTAAACAAATAGCAAGAACAAACGCTGATTCACAGGAGAGCTTCATGAACTGGTCTTCAGAAATTATCAAACCCGGTGTGGGCGCCGTTGTCCACGCCGATGCCGCCGCGACAAAGGACCCGGCCTTCGCAGATTATTGCCTGGACCTGCTGTACAAGCAGGGAGCGCTCATCCTGCCGCAGATCAACCTGAGCGATGAGGAGCAGCTGGAATTCAATGACCGTCTTGGCGCCCGCGTGAATTTTACCGACAATATTGCCGGCGGCAACGAGGCGGCCAAGGACGTCTACACGATCACGCTTGATCCCAAGGTCAATACCGAGCCCGAATATGTGCTGGGAACCTTCTTCTGGCACATCGATGGCATGTGTTCTCCGATCGCACCGCCGAAATATACGGTTCTGTCCTGTCGCAAGGCGCCTGACAAAGGCGGGCAGACTGAATTTGCCAACACCTATGCGGCGTTTGAAGCCCTGCCGGAGGATGAGCAGAAGTTCCTGGAGGGACTGCGGGTCCTGCATAGTGTGACGGCGGCTGTTCGCGCAGTGGCTGAGCCTGACGAGATCAAGGACGCAAGAAAGCGCGGTGCGCAGCATGAGCGGCCACTGGTATACACGAACCCGGACTCCGGTCGCAAATGCATGTTGATCGGCTATAGTGCGGACTACATTGTCGGCATGTCCAAGCCGGAAGGGCGTGCCTTGATTGCGCGTCTGACAGAGTGGGCCGCCCAGCCGGCGTTCAGCGTGATGCACACCTGGACCGAAGGGGATATGGCGATCTGGGACAATTGTGGTGTGCTGCACCGGGCCCGGCCGTACAGCTCCGATACCGGTCGCCGCATGCACAGGACGTCCGTTGCCGGTGTCGAGGACGGCGCAGCCGCCTGATTCAGTACTGTTGTACCTAAACTCCAGGGACTATGGAGTAACGCCCACAGTCCCTTTTTTATTTCACTAAAAAACGAGAGGGAAGACGATGGGAAACCAGCTGTCGGAAAAAGTCGCCCTGATTACCGGGGCTTCATCAGGGATTGGGGAAGGGGCAGCGCTTGCCCTCGCTGCGGAAGGCGTGAAGGTCGTTGTCACGGCCCGCCGGGCGGATCGTCTCGAAGACCTGGTCAGCAAGATTAAGGACAATGGCGGCGATGCCCTGGCAGTTGCCGGCGACATCACAGATGAAGAATTCGCCAAATCTGTGGTCGCCAGGACGGTCGAGGCCTATGGACGGCTGGACATTCTTGTCAATTCCGCCGGGGTCATGGCGCTGGACGGCGTAGACAAGGCCGACCTGGACAAATGGCGGCATGTGATGAATATCAATTTCTTTGCCACTCTCTACACCTGTACGGCGGCCATCCCCCATCTGCGCGCACAGGGCGGTGGCGATATTATCAATATTTCCTCTACCGCCGGCAGGCGTACTGCGGCAGCGATCGGCCCCTATGGCGCCAGCAAATTCGCCCTCAATGCGATGACAGAGGGGCTGCGCCAGGAAGTTGGCGGGGACGGTATTCGCGTCTGTGTGATCGAGCCGGGCGCCACGTCAACCGAAGTGGCTGAGTCCATTGACGATCCCCGAAAGAAAGAATTTATCCGCCATCATGTCACCAAGGAAGGTTCCATGAAGACAGAGGATATCGGCAAGACCATTGTCTTCATCATCTCGCTGCCGCGGCGGGCGAATGTGTCCGAGATCCTTATTCGACCGACCAGCGACGTCGCAGCGATGTAGGCGTCGGCAGGGGACTGGCAGGGAAGAACCAATAATCCAATCTGGGAGATTATAAAATGCGTCTGGAAAATAAAGTGGCCGTCATCACCGGGGCGGGCTCCGGCATGGGCAAGGCGATGGCGGAAGGATTTGCCGCTGAGGGTGCTAAAATCGTTTGTGCTGACATCAGTGGCAAGCAGGACGAAGTCGCCGCCGCCCTTGGCGAGGCGGCGGTCAGCATCCATGTCGATGTGGCCAAGGAAGAGGATGTCCGCGCCATGGTGGCGCTGGCGGAAGAGAAATTCGGCCGGCTGAATATCATGGTCAATAACGCCGGTTTCGGTGGCAAGATGATGCCGCTGCATGAACAGACCAGCGAAGACTGGGACAGAATTCATAACGTCAACCTCAAGGGCGTGTTCTACGGCATAAAATATGCGGTGCCTGCCCTGAAAAAGAGCGGTGGCGGCGCCATTGTCAATGTTTCCTCAGCGGCCGGCATGGTCGGCTGGAAAGGGCATAGCGTTTACGGCGCGGCCAAGGCCGGCGTAAACCAGCTGACCAAGGCAGCGGCGCTTGATTATGCCAAAGATAACATTCGGGTAAACGCCATCCTGCCCGGCACGATCTGGACCGGCCTGGTGCCGGAATCCCAGCAGTTTGCCGAGCCGCCGGAGGGGATTTACAAAATTCCGGGTATTCCGATGGACCGCTGGGGCCTGGCCCGGGAGATTGCCGATACCGGCCTGTTCCTCGCCAGCGATGAGGCCTCCTATATCACCGGGGTATTGCTACCGGTTGATGGCGGCTATTGCATTGGCTACTCCAGCATGGCGGCGGATGAATTTTTCCGCACGGCATCGTCGGCGGTCGATTAAGGCAGCTAAAAAGCACCATAAATTTTGAACCTTTTCATATGACGGGAGACACTAAATGAGTGAAAAAGTTGCGCTGGTCACAGGGGCGGCCGCGGGGATTGGAGCGGCCATTTGCCGGCAACTGGCACGTGACGGGATCGCCGTCGGAGTATCGGATATCAATCTGGAGGATGCGAAAAAAGTCGCCGACAGCATCGTGGCCGAGGGAGGAAAAGCCATTGCCCTTGAGTGCAATGTGGCGGACCGGGAAAACGTCAAGGCTGCAGTCAATGAATTGCGCAGCGCCTTCGGTGCCATCACCATCCTGGTCAATAATGCCGGTATTCCCGGGATTACGCCCTTTGAAGAGATTACCGACGAAATGTGGGATCGCCAGATGGAGGTCAACCTGAAGGGTGTCTTTATCCCGACCCAGGTGGTGCTGCCGGATATGAAGGCGGCGAAATGGGGACGGATTGTCAATATTTCTTCTTCCGGTGCCCAGTCCGGCTGTCCGCACATGGCCCATTACACGGCAGCCAAAGGCGGCGTTATCTCCTTTACCCGCACCTTGGCCCTGGAGCTGGGACCATTGGGTATTACCGTCAACAATGTACCGCCGGCGTCGGTGATGAATACGGTCATGTCGGAAGCCAACAAGAAAAAATTCCCGATCCATCCTGATGACCTGAAGAAGATGTTGCCGGTCCGCAGGACCGGCGAGCCGGAGGATATCGCCAATGCTGTTTCTTGGCTGGTCAAGGAGGAGACAGGCTATGTCACCGGGCAGACCATTGGTGTCAACGGTGGCAGGGTTGTTTCCTAGTTGAGAGGCTGTTCATGCCGGAGGGAACTTGATGTGGCGGTCGATGACCCTCCGGTGCTATGGTAGCATGTTAGGCTGTAGCAGTTCATAATAAAGGCGAGTGAAATTGCTTGGCGAAGACCTATAGGGAGATGGTGCCTTGCACTTAAAAGGACTTGATCTAAATCTTTTGATTATTCTTGATGCGCTTCTCAAGGAGCGGAACGTGACCAAGGCGGCGGACCGGGTATGTATTTCCCAGCCTGCCGCGAGCGCCGCATTATCGAAATTGCGTCACTTTACCGGCGATGAACTTTTGCAAAAGGTCGGGCGGACTTTTGTGCTTACGCCCCGCGCGCAGGCATTGGTGAAGCCGGTGGAAGATATTCTGCGCCAGATTGAAAAGACGATGATCCCGAGCCCGGATTTTGATCCCGCCAGGGTGGACAGAACTTTCAAAATAGCCATGTCGTCCTATGTCGGCAACCTGTTGACGGACGGTATCATGGACAAACTTATCAATGTCTATCCCAAGATATCCCTGGATGTGGAAAGTCTCCGTACTGATTCCGTCGCACGCGTGAAGGAAGGCAAGATCGACTTTTGTATCGCGACACTGCCGACAGCCTTCCTGGACTGGCCGGAGGCGAGGGAAGAATATAACTACAGCTTTCTTTTTGAGGATGAATGGGTGGTTCTTGCCTCGGCAGAAAATGACCTGGTGACAAATAACCTTACTTTTGAAGAATTCTGTGCACTGCCCTACATCGAAACGCGCCTGGGCAGAAATCTGCGTACGCCGATCGATCAGATCCTTGATTGCAAAAACCGCCGGCCACAGACCAGGCTCAGTGTGCCGCATTTTGAGCTGGCCATAACCCATACCATGCATTCTGACTGTATTACCGTGGTGCCGTCGATGTTGGTCAATGATCTGGAGCGTCCTTTCCTGAAGATGGTAAGGGTGCCGTTCGAAACACCGACCATTGAAGAACATCTGATTTGGGACGCACGGAATGAAGACGAGCCTGACATCAAATGGTTCCGGGAGCTGTTGATGGAGATTACCCTGGAACTGGGGCATTCGACACTTCACAATATTCAGGGTAGTGTCCCTGTAATTTCGGTGGCGAATTGAGCCGCTCCGGCGCCCTGTTTATAGCCTAACCGGATACAAGGGATAACAACAATCGATTTCCCAAGCCTCCCGGTCATCCCGTACTCTATCCGGACAAATTATAAAAAGCTGAAAAACAGAAGATATCGGATTGGAGATTGCTTTTTGCAAAAGGACTGATCGTCCCTGTTGCAGCAGGTCCCCAAACATAGGAGAGGTACAGATGGCACTCAAAATAGTAGGTATTCATCATCACGGTATTCGCGTGGGAGACAACGGTGAACCGCTGGATGATGTCTTTGATTTCTATACCAATGTTCTGGGTATGGACTATGACAAAAGCCGGCCGCAGATTATTCCAGGCTGGTGGATGAATACGGGCAGCACCGGGCAGATCCATCTCATGGGAGGACCATATCCGTCACCTGTTTCCAAAGGGCCGGGAAAAGACCCCTGCGACCCGCATGTTGCGCTGGCCGTCGAGAGTATGGATGACACCATCGCTGAGCTGGACCGGATGGGCGTTCCTTATTACAAAAGCGTGGCCGGCGATACCAAACAGGTCTTTGTTCATGACCCCTGCGGCAACATGATCGAGCTGCACCAGGTCGACCAGTGCCGCTGCACTGCCCGCGGCCGGGGAGAGGGGGAATGAGTGCAAGTTCCTTTGCCGATGTAGCCTATGACGAGGCGGTCCAGCGGACACGCGATCTTGTGCCCGTGCTGAGGGAGCGTGCCGAAAGATCTGCAAAGGAACGTATTGTCCTGCCGGAGACGCTGGATGCATTTCATCGTTCGGGCGTGTTGCGCGCCCTGCAGCCGAAACGTTACGGCGGGATGGAACTGGATTTCACAAGCGTTTTTGATATCGGATTTGAGATGGGGCGCGGATGTGCGTCCACCTCCTGGACACTGGTGAACCTGATGATCCACCACTGGATGCTCGCGCTTTACGATGACAAGGCCCAGGAGGACATCTGGGGGGATAATCCCGATGCCGGGATCGCCTCCGGCGTCATTCCCTCCCAGGGGCAGGCTACACCGGTTGATGGCGGGTATGAGGTGAGCGGCTATTGGAATTTCTCAAGCGGCGTACATGTTTCCGATTGGAATATGCTGGCGACAACCGTGCGCGACGGGGACAAAGTTGTCGATCTGCGCCTGGTTTTGCTGCACAAGTCGCAATATGAAGTGATCGACGACTGGCAGGTCATCGGCATGGAAGCCACCGGCAGCATGTCAGTGAAGGCCGAGAAGGTTTTTGTTCCCGAACATCGCGCCCTGAGCATGTATCAGCTTGGCGGGGGAGATGTGGCTCCGGGGACAAAGGTCAATACCAGTCCTTTGTACAAGGTGGCTTTGTCCATGCTGTCCGGCCACGTTATCGGATCCGCCATTGCAGGTAATGCGCAGGGCGCCCTGGAGATGACGATCGATTCCATCAAGCAGCGAAGCGCCGTTACGACAGGCGCCAAACTGCGCGACATTCAGGCGGTGCAGATGCGGATCGGTAAGGCGGGGGCGAAGATCGATGCCGGTGTAAATATCATTCGCCACGACATGCTTGAGGGCCAGGATATTGCCAGGGCCGGCGGAGTGCCTGACCAGGAGCGGAAACTTCGCTCGAAGCGAAATGTGTCCTTCGGGGCGGGTTTGTTCCGGGAAGCTGTCGATGAGGTCTTTACCCTGGCGGGCGCCAACGCCATCTATCACCGTTACCCGATCCAGCGAATGTTCCGGGATACCTATGCCGGCAGCAGCCACATTCTGTTCTCTCCGGATATCAACTATTCGACCTGGGGGCTGCTGGCCTTGGGCGGTGTGGTGAATAATCCGACGCTCTAGGCTAAGATGATTTCTGTTCCCGGGACAGGACAGAACTGACCAAACTGATACTTTGAACTTGATATCCGGGAGGATGATATGAAGCAGATGACATTGGAAGGGGAACTGGTTGCCACCGGTCTGGAGTTTCCGGAAGGGCCGGTCGTCATGCCGGACGGGAGTTTCCTGGTGGTGGAAATCGCCGGCGGACGCCTGACCAGAATTCTTCCTGACGGGGAACTGCAGACTGTTGCGGAACTCGGCGCCGGCCCGAACGGGGCGGCAATTGGACCGGACGGCCATTGCTATGTCTGTAATAATGGCGGGTTTACCTGGCAGAACGAGAAAGGATTTACCCGCCCGACCGGTGTGCCCGAGGATTATGTCGGCGGTTCGATCCAGCGTGTAAACCTGGAAACCGGCGAAGTGGAGGTATTGTATACCCAGTGTGACGGCGTGCCGTTGCATGGCCCCAATGATATCGTTTTTGACAACAAGGGCGGGTTCTGGTTCACGGACTGGGGAAAGAAATTCGAAAGTCATATGATGCACGGGGCACTTTATTATGCCCGGACGGACGGAAGTCTGATCCGCTGTGCCGCCGCTCATCTGCTGACGGCAAATGGCGTCAGCCTGTCTCCGGATGAAAGTATCGTTTATGTGGCGGAAACGGAAACCAGCCGTCTGTGGCGTTATCCGATTATCGGCGAGGGAGAAGTCGGCAAGGAGCCGTGGCCCAACACCAACGGCGGCCAACTGGTCCATGGCTTGTCCGGATTTCAACGCTTTGATTCAATGGCGGTGGAGGAAAACGGCAATATCTGCGTGGCGACCCTGGTCACCGGCGGCATCAGCGTTTTCTCGCCAGAGGGGGAGTTCCTCGAATTCCACAAGGCGCCGGAAAGTTTCTGCACCAATATCTGTTTCGGCGGGGAGGATATGCAGACGGCTTACATTACACTGTCAGGCTATGGCCAGTTGCTGGCCGTGCGCTGGCCCAGGCCGGGACTGCGGCTGCCCCATCAATCGAGCTCGTAAGGCATCTCGCGCATCATTATTTCTTGCGGGAGAGTTCAGCAATTTCGAGCATGAAAGGGGCTGCCACGGCGGCGTTGATCTTGCAGTCGAGGAATATTTGTCCTTCCGGCTTCTCCAGCACCGGGGCAATCGCCCGCAGGTCATCCAGGCTGCGGACTGTGTACGCCTTGAACCCATAAGCTTCGGCAATCGGCGCATAGTCAATATCCGGAAATTGTGTCAGGTTGACCGGTATATTCTTTTCCTTGAGGTAATGCAGTTCTGCCCCATAGGCGCAATCATTATAAATCACAATGACAAGCGGAATATCTTCCCGGGCAACTGTTTCCAGTTCCCCCTGGTTCATCAGGAAGCTGCCATCTCCCATCGCAAGGACGGTGGTCCGCTCCGGGGTTCCGGCCGCAAAGCCCATGGCCGTCCCAAACCCCATACCGATCGAGGCGGTGTCGCTGGTATGCTTGAAATGAGACGGGCCGGGCACGGAAAAATAGGTGGCGTTGCCAAGCATGTTGCCGGAGTCCCAGACCACATTCCGGTTTTCCGGCAGCAACCGCACGAGCTCCAGGGTAAGAGACCGGCTGTCCACGGTATGTTCTGTGTGCCGGGCTTCAAAATCGTCGGCAAGGGTGAAGCCAGCGAGCCAGCGGGAATTCTCTTTAGTGCGCATTTCCATTTCCGCCTGGGAACGGGCGGGAATGATATCGCACAATTGCTCCGCGACCAGCCTGGCGTCTCCGACAAGAGAGACATCTGCATCATACCAGCGGCCGATATGAGGACGGCAATTGTCCACGTGAATGAGCGGCGCGCCCTCCGGCAGGGCTTGTCTGTAGCTCGTCGTCATCTGATTGAGTCCGACACCGATGGCAAGAATGCAATCGGCCTGATCGATCAGCCAGCGCCCGCCGGCATGTGACAGCGATCCCAGGATGCCGCAGTCAAAGGGGTGGCCGCGAAACATATCCTTGCCTTTTAACGAGGTGACCAGGGCGGCGCCGATCTGATCGGCAAGCTTGATGATCGCGTCCCGTGCCCCCGCCGCGTGGGCGCCGGCGCCGGCAATGATCAGCGGCTTGCGGCTTTTTTCCAACAGGGACGTCGCAGACCGGACCGCACTGTCGCGCGCCGGCTGCGGGGCAGGAAGCACCGGATCGATGCCTTCCGGGACGGTATCTGTCGGGGAAACGCGGGCCTGCAGGATGTTGACGGGCAACAGTAATGCGGTGGTGCGGCTCAGGGCGGAGGCCGCCGCCTGCACAAAGGTGCTGCGGGCGGTGAGGCCGTCGCTTGCCCTGAAGGTTTTTATGCCGACAGCCTCGAGCACCGCCTGGCTGTTCAGACTCTTCAGGTCAGGCCCGAGGGCGTTAGGCTGGGGGCCGGTATTTGCGGCATCGCCATAAAGGACAAGAACCGGGGACCCGGTTCGGTTGGCGTAATTTATGCCGTTCATGCTGTTGGCGGTCGCCGGTCCGCGTCCGATCAGGGCAATGCCCAGCCGGCCGGTCGCGGCGGCATATCCTTCCGCCATTGAAACCGCGTTATTTTCATGGCGTGCGCTGTAAAACCTCATACCTGCCGCGTCGATCAGCGCGACAAGTTCAGCTGTATCATCGCTCATTAACCCGAACACACATTCAACGCCCAGGTTTTTGATATCGGTGACCAGGGCTTCATAAACAGGAATGTCAGTTTCCGGCATTGTCTATTCGTCCTTTGATAGATGTATGAGAGACGGAAAGTTTAAACAGGGTCCGGAGCGGGACAAAATCTTTAATACTGATATATTGTATATGAAGAACCTATAGTATTCCGCGCCAAAAAATAATTGTCTTTGGAGAGGGCCTTCAGACGCCTGTCTCACAAGGGGGCGTCAAGAAATGACTATGTTTTGCTACTGATCAAGCAGATATATAACATTATTCTTATGTTTTTCGCGGGTACAATTTCGTGCCAAAATGTTATTTCATGTATAAGTCCCACATATATGAGCGATAAAGACAAACAATTTTACAACGCTCATAACTAGTCAGTATCCTCAAAAATAAAGAATGCTCAAATCAAAAGAATTTTGTGTGAAGCAATAGAATTTGAGAATTTTATATAGGGAATGCTTTGCCAGTAACAGTCTGCAAAGCCAAAAAAATAGATTAACTGATTACGGTGGGAGAGAGACAGTCATGTTGTCATTCTTCCTAGTTGGTACCTTTTAAGAAACAGTAACGATCCGGAATGCCGAGTTCGCTGACCGGGTGACTAATGCGCCAATGTTTATTGGGTTGCACAACCGAGTGTTGTCGCCAATGCACAGGGGCAGTTTAATTCCGGCCTTGTGCCGAAGCGTACCGGAAACCTGAACCCAGGACGCAGGGTCAGGATTTTCCAAATCAGCAATATGATGCGTCCAGGAATACCTACGTCCAAAATAATTAGAACCAAGGGAGTTAATGGGAGAAGTATATGACTAGAAAACTTTCCACAGGGCTACTTACGGTAGCGATCGCAGCAGGATCGGCAACATGGGCTACACCGGCATCGGCAGACGATGAGGCCATGGTGCTTGAAGAAATCACCGTTACAGCACGTAAGCGTGAAGAATCAATCATGAAAGTGCCGGTGACCACGTCAGTGCTTGGCGGGGAAGCACTCGATCGATACGCCATCGCTGATGTTGCCGGTGTCGCCGACAAAACACCGGGCCTGAACTTCAGCAACGGCCCGACCGCTTCCGGCGTTCTGGTGTCCATGCGGGGTATCGGTACCGGCACCAACAACCCGGGCATTGACCAGTCCGTTGCCTTTGTGATCGACGGCATGCAGTTCACCCAGGGTCTCGCCTTTGAAATGGCGACCATGGACATGGCCCAGGTCGAGGTGATGAAAGGCCCGCAGGCGCTGTTCTTCGGCAAGGCGGCCCCGGCCGGCGTGATCTCCGTCCGGACCGCGGATCCGGGGGACGAATTCGAAGTGAAGCTGCGGACCGGCTATGAATTTGCCGCCCAGGAACGGATGGGAGAAATCGTGGTCTCCGGGCCTGTTACCGACACCCTTGGAATGAGGATTGCCGGCCAGTACTCTAAAATGGACGGCTACTTCAAGAACGAAGCCGAAGTCGGCAGTCATCCCCTCTTTGGGGCTCTGGGGGCGGCACCGGTTGTCTATGATGAGTTCCCCAACCGGGAGCAGTTTATGCTCAGGGGAACCCTGGTCTGGAATCCGTCTGACAATTTCAACGCCCGCCTGAAGCTGAACTATTCCGATATGGAAATCCAGGGTTGGGGCTCCGAGCCGCAGCTAACCGCCTGTCCGGAAGGAACAACCAGCGGCGTATTCACTTACGCGATACCGATAGGAATCTCGTCCTATATCGGCGGTGAGACCTGTGAAGCGGACCAGACCCAGAACTTTGTTTACATGGACCCGACCTTTTTCCCGGGTATCTATAATGGCGGTGTACCGTTTGCCGATGTAGAGCAGTATTTCGGTTCGCTTGAAATGAACTATGACTTCAGTGACGAACTTAGCCTGGCGTCAGTAACCGGCTATTACGACGTTGACCAGTCTTCCATGTTGAACGGTGGTATTTCGACGGAATATGGTACTCCGTTTGCCATTCAGGGGCATCTGGAGCGCCATGATTTTACCCAGGAACTTCGCCTGACATCAAACTATAGCGGTGACTGGAACTTTATGCTGGGTGGTTTCTACCAGAATGGCGAGACCAAATTCCTGTCCGGTCTGCCGGCTAACCAGATATGGGCGGCGTTGGTTGCTCCGCAGCCCTGGCCTGCTGCCCTTGCCTGGGCAGACCACAAGATCAAGGCTGAAACCGTTTCACTCTTTGGTCAGCTGTTGTGGAAGATCACCCCCGAGCTCGAAATCGGCGCCGGTGTCCGCTGGACTGATGAACAGCGTGACCACAGTGTCGTAGACAGGCTTTATGAAATGTTCTACGGGGGGCCGGCAATCCCGATCAACCTGGCAGTCCCGTCGATCAGCTCTTCCAACTGGTCGCCGGAATTGTCCATTACCTATACGCCGACTGATGAACTGACGATTTATGCCAACTTCAAGCGCGCCTATAAATCCGGTTCATTTGATATCGGCGGCGCCGCTGCTAATGGTGACGACAAATCCTTCGATGACGAAAAGATTCGCGGTGGCGAGCTCGGTGTCAAGGCTCTCCTGGCGGACGGTGCTTTGCTGATCAATGCGGCAGGATACTATTATGAGTATACTGACATGCAGGTCGAGACACAGGTCTTTGATCCGCTGGCTGGCGTTGCCTCCATTAAAACTACCAACGCCGGGTCATCCGAGCTCTACGGTATTGATATTGATCTGACCTATGCGGTGCCGAATGTTGAAGGTCTGACGCTGTATGCGTCTGCTAACTGGAACAAGGCGGAATATACCGATTTCACCAATGCCCAGTGCTGGAACGGCCAGACATTTGCCCAGGGCTGTAATATCGATTTCGACGGTGACGGAATTGGTGACGCCCAGGATCTAACAGGTGCTCCGCTGCTGCGTGCGCCCGAGTGGATGGCCAATGCCGGCTTCAACTTTAGCACCGATGTGTCGAACGACCTGATGCTGAACCTGGCAGGTAATATGAGCTATTCAGGCTCTTATTCAGCTTCAAGCACTGACTTTCCTGATGCCTATCAGGACAGCTATGTCAAGCTGAGTGCCAATGTGGGTCTGGGCAGCAGCAACGGCGGCTGGCGTCTCGAGCTGATCGGTGACAATCTCACGGACAAGTATGTCTATGGCAACTGCGCGCCCCAGCCCTATGCCGACACCCTGATCTTTGGTCGGGCCGATGCTTTTGCCGGGACGGGTGCCATGGGCGGTCTGGCTGGACAGCCTGAAACGGGCTGCTTTACCACTCGCGGCCGCAGTGTCTGGCTGCGCCTGACGGTAGATATCAACTAGTCCCATGGGGAGTAGTTCCAGTTCGCTGGAACTGTGTTCTGAACGGAAGGCGCGAACTCCCTGCGTCTTCCGTTTCTCGTTTCGGGTGAAATTACTGCTGGTCGGCCTTCTGCCGACTGGCTTTCCTGACTACCAAGCGGCCTGATAGATTTTGCGGGCGTCTTCCAGGGTTACTTTCCGCGGATTATTCACCAGCAGGCGGGTTTGCAGCATGGCGTCTTCCGCCAGCATATCCAGATGCTCCTGGCCGATATTCAGCTCCCGCAGGCGGCGTTCGATACCGACGGTATCGGCAATTTTCTCAAGCCACTCAATGAAGGCTTCTGTCCTCGCACTGTCCGATTGTCCGTCGAGGTCCAGGCTTTGTGCCAGTTCACTGTAGAGCGCGCTGGCCACCGGCGCGTTGAACCGCAGCATATGGGGAAGAACAAGTGAATTGGAGAGGCCGTGCGGAATATGGAACCGGCCGCCGAGCGGGTAGGCAAGGGCGTGCACCCCTGCTACCGGGGCATTGGTGAAGGCGGTCCCGGCCATCTGGGCCCCAAGCAGCATGGCCCGGCGGGCGTCCAGATTGCCGCCGTTTGTACAGGCTTCAACAATATTGCCGCCCAAAAGCTTCAGGGCGCCTATGGCCAGGGCGTCGGAAATCGGGTTTTTCTTGACCGCGCTGGTATAGGCTTCGATCGCATGCACCATGGCGTCGATGCCGGTGGCCGCCGTGATATGGGAGGGCAGGCCGAGGGTCAGGGTCGCATCAAGGATCGCGAGGTCGGCCAGCAAATGGGGATCGACCACTCCCATCTTGACGTCACCGGCCGCTGTGATGATGGAAATCGGCGTGACCTCGGACCCGGTTCCGGCCGTGGTCGGGATCTGAACCAGTTTCAGGGCGCGGCTTTTTACATTGCCGATACCATAAATATCCTGCAGTTTCTGCTCGCCGGGCGAGAGGATGGCGACCAGTTTGGCCACATCCATGGAACTGCCGCCGCCGAAGCCGACGATGACGTCGGCATCCTGTGTGCGGGCTTCTTCCACAGCGGCATCAACGACATTCTCGCTCGGGTCGGCCAAAACGCCGGAAAAGACATTCGCGGCGATGCTTTCATTCTCGAGTGACTTCAGGACGTCCTCCAGAAGACCGGCCCTGACCAGCCCTGCATCGGTCACCACCATGACTTTTTTCGCCGCGAAGCGTTCCTTGAGGAGTGTCCCCAGACGCGAGGCGGCACCGTCTTCCGTCAGAACGGAGTTTACGCTGATAAAGTCAAACCCTGTCATGAGATGTCCTTTTCTTTTTAGGTTCCCTGCTTCGTGCAGTAGGTTCCAGATTAGCTAAAAAAACGTTCGTTTCAAGCGCGAGTTGCGGTGTCTGAAGGCCGGTTCCCTGTGCGGCGAGAGTTTGGTTGTCCTGGATATTCTCCCTGGCCGCATTTGTTTTTTAGGGGAATAATTCTGGAGGAGTGGCAACCAAAGTCAACAGTCAATTAAATCAAGGGGGATGGCGGTTTAAGAACCGGAGAAATAAGCTTTCAGGTGTGTGACTAACTTGTCGGCAGCAAGGGAAAGCGGGGCCTGTTTCAGGTAGCAGGCGCGAACCTGGAAAATTGTTTCGCGGTCTTCCTCGCCGGTGTCCTCGTCGAGGATGGGCAGACTGACCAGGTCTGTATCCACGTCGGCCACACTCTCCAGCAGGATGCCGACCACATTGCTTTTGCGGATCGTGGAAGAGAGCAGGGGTACCACATCGCTGGTCAGGGTGATATCCGCGGAGCAGCGGTAATGGGCGGCGATTTTCTGTATGGTATCATACATGGCGTAGCGTGCGGGCAGGGTTACCAGTTCCTGCTCAAAAAGCTGCCGCCAAGTCAGCCCTTTTTCTTGGGCGAGAGAATGTCCGGGCCGCATGAAGGCCCGCACGGTTCGTTTATAGAGTGGAGTCTGGACCAGTTCGGCTGACCCGGGAGGGCGGCTGAGGAATCCGATATCGATATCACCGCTCAGAAGGGCGCCTTCCACCATGGGGCCGGCCATTTGGGTCAGATGAAGCCGGAGGCCGGGATAGATTTCCATAAAACTGCTTATGGGATCGGTCAGCGTATAGCTGGCGATGGTGACGGGGGCAGCCATCTTGATCTCTGCCTTCTCAAGGTTTTTGAGGGACGCCATGTCTGCCTTTATTTTTTCCGCCTGGCCGAGGATGGAGCGGGCATGCTGATAGAGGTGAAATCCCTCCCTGGTCGGGGTCAGGCTTCGACGGGTGCGTTCAAACAGTTTGACCTGAAGTTCGTCTTCCAGGTTCTGGATAGCGACGGTCAGGGCTGGCTGGCTGACGTTCACGCGCAGGCTCGCCTGGCGGACGCTGCCCTCGTCAACGATAGCCAGAAAATAGCGCAATTGTCTGAGATCCAATGTGTTTTCTCCAAATGATAAAAAAAATCTATAAAAAGTATAGTATATAAATATTTGTTATATCAATGAGAAAGTCATAGAGAGAGGAAACGGTCTTTTCAATTTACTGAGGTGGCGCAAATGTCCAGCAATTCCCTGAACCGGGGTCTCATCTATATGGCTCTTTATTCGATCACCCAGGCGCTGGTGTGGGGTCTGGTACGTTATCTGGGGGAAAGCATGTCAATGGAAACCCTGTTCTTTTTTCGGAACCTGGTGGGTTTCCTGACGATCGTTCCACTGTTGCCGGGCACCGGCCTCGCTCTGTTCCGGACCCGGAAACTTCGGCTGCATCTCCTGCGGGCCGTGGCGGCGTTCGTAGGAGGCTTGAGCATCTTCTATGCCGTGGCCCATGCGCCCCTGGCGACCGTGGTGGCCATCACATTTTTCTCGCCGGTGCTGGCGAGCTTCCTGGCAATCTTCCTGTTTGGGGAAAGCCTGACCCGGTCCCGGGCCGCAGTCATTGTGACTGGTTTCATCGGTGTATTGATCGTTCTGCGCCCGAGCGCCGGCATTGAAGCTGACGGTCTTCTGGCGGCAATCGTGACCGCCTTGGCAACGGCGGCGGCTTTTCTGTGCGTCAAGAAACTCTCGGCGACGGAAAGTTCAAAGACGACAGTGGCGTTCCCGTTCCTTTTTATTCTGCCGCTCAGTGCGGTTTTGGGCGCGACGAACTGGACACCCCCCAGCCTCGCCCAGTTGCCCCTTGTGCTTGTCATGGGCTGTGGGATCAGTCTGACGCAATTTTTCCTGGTCAAGGCTTTCGCCGCGGCAGAGGCCGGCGCCGTGCTGCCGCTGGATTTTCTGAGACTGGTGGTGGCCTCGATTGTAGGCAGCCTGTTTTTTCAGGAAGTTGTGGATGTATGGGTCGTGGCAGGGTCGATGCTGATCTTGGGAAGCTCTGTTTACAGCTCATGGAAGGAGCAAAAAAGCGTACCGGCCCGCGTACCTAATTAAACTTTTCCAGTAGGATTTATGAAGATGAAGAACTTGAAAAGAATTGCGGCTTTTAGTGAGGGAAACACAGGCGGAAATCCGGCCGGAGTGATGATTGGCGAGGAATTTCCCCTTGATGAGGACATGCAGGCGACCGCGAAGGAAGTCGGCTATTCCGAAACATGTTTCCTGGTCCCCTTTGAGGACGGGTGGAGAATCCGTTATTTCTCACCGGAGACGGAAGTGCCCTTTTGCGGGCATGCGACAATTGCCGCCGGGGCGGCGCTCGGTCAACGCAACGTATCGGGGGCCTGCCGGCTCTATCTGAATGACCGCCAGATTGACATAGAGATCCAGCATCATGTGCCGGACCGGATTTCGGTGGCTCTGCAGTCTCCGGAGACCTGGACGAGGCAGGCGCCCAAAGGTTATACGGAACAAGTTCTTCGGCATTTTAACTTCACTACCGATCATCTGGATCCTCTGTATCCGCCGATGATCGCCTATGGTGGATCGAAGCATCTGGTGCTGGTCGTGAAGGACATGCGGGTGTTGCAGAATGCCGCCTATGAATTTGAACCGGTCCGGGCGCTGATGAAAGAGCAGGGACTTGCCACGATAAGCGTTGTGTATATCGAAAGTCTCAAACGGGTCTGTGCCAGGAACTTTTTTGCTTCCGGCGGAGTCTATGAGGATGCGGCCACCGGCGCCGCCGCTGCGGCACTGGCGGGATATTTGCGCGATCTGGACTGGGGCGGGGCGCGCAGTTTTGAAATCAGCCAGGGCGTGGATATGGGGTATCCCTCAAGAATTTTTGTCGACTATGGCGAGACCAAAGGCGAAAGCGTAAGGGTCGCTGGTTCAACCCGCTTTATAGTATGAGGGTTTCCGAATCTTTCCTGAACGCCGGGACAGCAAAATCCGGTTCCTGTGACAGTTTTCAGTTGTGAGGAACTGACAGACTGATTAAACAAATATTATGTTCGACAGCTTCACTCTCAGGACTGATCAGGAAAACTCTTCCGCCGGGGTGGCGGTCGAGGAGGACACACGTCTTCTGACCGAGGTGCACGAGACGGCCGGCCAGCCGGTGATCCGGTTGTGGACCAACAGCCCCAGCATTGTCGTGCCGACACGCGACAGCCGGTTGCCGGAATTTGAACAAGCCCGCACCACCATGCAGCAACACGGCTATGAGGTGGCTGTCCGCTCATCCGGGGGCACGGCGGTGCTGCATAATGCGCAGGTGCTCAATGCCTCGGTGATTTTCCGGACACCGAAAGCGGACAAGGTCTCCATGGAGCTGGGATATCAGAAATTGCTGGATCTGTTTGACCTTCTGGTGCCGGAACTTGCCGGCCGGGCCTATTTTGCCTCCATTCCCGGCGCCTATTGTGACGGGGACTATAATCTGGTGATTGACGGGCAAAAGATCGCCGGGACGGCGCAACGGATCAAGTCGGCCGGCGCCCATATCGATCACCGCACCATTCTGGCGCACATGAGCCTGCTGGTGACGGTTGATGCCCTGCAGATGGAAAAGGTAATTAACCTCTATTATGGAGCGCTCAAGTCAGAGGTCCGTGTACGGGAAGGGGTATCCAGCAGCATCGATCAATTTTGCACCGGGGACATAAGCTGTGCCTCGATCATCGCTGCCTTTACAGAAGCATATCCCGGGGGAACAATCACGTCCTGACGCATAAATTGCGCGCAATTGCTTGCGCTGGTCTCCTGGTGACGTATAGACTTTCCAAAGAACCGGACAAGCCAAGCCGGATGGAGTGTCGGCGTGCGGTCTCCAGGGGAGACGGGACTGCTCATAATCATAAAATAGTTTAAGAAAATAATATAAAGTATTGAATATGAATAATAATTCAAAAAATATTTTGCGCGACATCACTGGGGAGCTGGAAGAGTGTCTCCGGCTTTCCAGTGAAACGCCATTGGTGAATCCTTACCAGCAACTGTCATATCGCCTTCTGACGCAAATGAAGTCAGGCGAGGCCTCTATGGACAGTATTTCCGGGCTTGTAGCGGAGCTTTCCGCTCAGGGACTGGTCAGTCGCGGCCGACGGTCGAAAGCCTATCTCAAGGAAACCGGGGAACAGGAAAACCGGGCGCTATTACGTCGTTGTTTTTTGCAGGCCGGTACGGGACTGGATTTCGACGCATATCAGGCGCTGGTGGGCCGGGAGATCGCCGGTATTGTCGTAACGGGACATCCCACTTTCGGCTTCAGCCACGAACAGTACAGCCTGATCGCCGGTTTAATTGACGGTTCTGTGACCGAGGCACGGGCCCGGGACACGGCGGGCGCCTGCAACGGCCGACCTGATCAGAACCTGTCGCTTGAATATGAATTCGACCAGGCGGAAAAAGCGCTTCTCAACCTGCAGCGGGCCACCGCTATCCTGTATGAAGAAGCGGCCGGTGCCGCCCGGGAGTTGTTCCCAGAAGACTGGAAGAAAATTGACCTGAAACTGATCACCGCCGCCAGCTGGGTGGGGTTCGATGTGGATGGCCGCGATGACATTACCTGGATGACCAGCGTCAGCTTCCGCCACCGGATGGCGTCTCTGCAGTGTCAGGAATATGTGACGCGCTGGAACAAAATAAGGCCGGAAGGGGAGGAAGTTGTCACCGGGCTTCTCGACCGGGTGGCAGAGATTTTCGCCGAGGATGTCGCACGGCTCACCCCGGTGCCGGACACGACTGACGCCGTCCGTTCCTTCGCGCGTTATATCGTGGAAAGCCGGGCGGAAACGGAAAGCATTTTACCGCACATTCTGAGCCAGCTCGATAAGCTGATAGCGAAAGAAAAGGACGAAGCGCAGGTTGCTGGTCTGATCGTGTTCCGGGGACTGCTGAACAATTTCCGCACCGGGGTCTCCCATATCCATTTCCGGCTCAATTCGGTTCAGCTTCACAACGCCATCCGTCCCCTGGTGGCGCTGGAAAAAGACCCTGATGACCCGACGGGGCGGCGGCGTTATATGAAGGCCGCCAGCAAACTGCTGGATCATATGCAGAGCCGTACCATCGGTTATGAGTCCATTCTGCATGAACAAACCACGGCCCGGCGGCTGTTTATGATTATTGCCCAGATTCTCAAATATATCGATCCGGAAACGCCGATCCGCTTCCTGATCGCCGAAAGCGATACCCCCTTCACGGTTCTCGCGGCGCTCTGTTACGCCCGCATGTTCGGCGTCGACCACAAGGTGGATATCTCGCCGCTGTTCGAGACCGACCTGGCGCTGGCGCGGGGGGCGGAGGTGATTGAGGAACTGCTGGAAAACCCGCATTATTTCGCCTATGTCAAAAAAAGGAAAAGGCTGTGCGTACAGGCCGGCTATTCCGATGCCGGGCGCTATCTCGGCCAGGTGGCTGCAGGGCTGGCGATCGAACGGCTGCGCATCAAGCTGATCAAATTGTGGGACAAGTTCGACCTTGAGGATGTGGAACTGGTCATTTTCGATACCGGGGGCGAAAGCCTGGGACGCGGGGCGCATCCGGGCGGATTCGGTGCGCGGCTGGACTATTATCATTCACCGGAAGCCCGCCGGCTGATCGCGGAGCGGGCGATTGCCTATAAACAGGAAATCAGCCTGCAGGGCGGGGACGGCTATCTCTGGCTGCAAACCCCGGGGCTGGCGCTGGCGACCGTCACCCGCATCATGGAAAACCTGCTGGCGCCAGTCGAGGAAGTGGTGGACCCCTTCTATGAAAATACCGACTGGTCGCTGGATTTTTTCATGACGGTGAAAGGCTTCAATAACGAGATATCCGCCAACCGGGATTTTTTACAGCTGATCTCCCTGCTGGGGACCGACATTAGCTATCCGTCTGGTTCGCGTATGACGCTCCGCCAGGACGAAGGCGTGGTCAGCCGTCCGCTGGAAAAACTGTCCCAGGTACGGGCGATCCCCAACAATATGCTGCTCCATCAGCTGGGCTGCCTGGCCAACAGTGTCGGTGGCGTCGGTGCTGCGATCTTCCAGGACGATCACGGTTTCTGGAAAATGTACGATCAGTCTCCCCGCCTGCGCCACCTCATGACTCTGGTGCTGACGGCTCTGGATCTGAGTGACGAGGATTTCCTGGGCGCCTACACCTCGCTGTTCCGTCCGCGCTACTGGATGCATTCCGCACGCTATGAAGAGGAGAGCCATGATCACGACCGGATGCTGCGCCTGGCCAAGATGCTGGAAACTCACGGAGTTTACGAAGGCCTGAACCGGATCGAGCTGACGCTGCGGGAAGACCTGATGTATCTGCGTGACGCCATTGCCGACCGGGAGATGCCGCCGCTGCCCTACGAGCGAGGAGAGGAGGAGCGGACTTCATACATCCTGCTGCATGTCCTGCGCATGACGCTGGTGCAGAAGATATTCCTTCTGATCACCCGAATTCCCCGGTTCCGGGATCACAAGGGCCATAGTGTGGATGACCTGGTGCTGGGGATTCTCAGGTTCCAGGTCGAACCGACGCTGGAATTGTTGCGGGAAATTTTCCCGCTCGAGGGGGATTACGACATCGATCCGCTCAATCCCGAGAAAATCACCTATAAGGGCGACAATGCCCACGGCTACGAGTATGAAAATCGCGAGATTTTTGATGAAATCGGCGAGACTTACAGCCTGGTGCGGCAGATTTCCCAGGCCCTTACCGGTTTTGTCGGCGCCCTGGGCTGAGTGAGGCTCAGGGAACCTCGCTCAATCTTATCCGTCAGACCTTGAAGCGGGCGACCATGGCCGCGGCAACAATCAGCGGAACCGAAAACAGCAGAAACAGGTCGTGCATGGTCCAGCCTGTTGATGTCAACAGCCCGGCGATCACCGGGGCGACGATGGCGCCGACCCGACCGAGGCCGGCACCCCAGCCAACGCCGGTGGCCCTGACTTTTGTCGGATAGATATGCGCCGCAAGGGCATAAAGAGCCGTGAAGGCTCCCTGCAGCAGGAAGCCGACAATGAAGATCAGGACATTGAGGGCGAACAGGGCCTTCGGATGACCAACATAAATGTAGATCAGAAACAGGGCGCCGCCGAGAAAGAACAGTGCGATCGGCTTGGCCAGTTTGATCTTGGTGGCGATCAGGCCGATGGCGATAATACCGACCACAGCGCCAAGATTGAAATAACTGAGCGCATCAATGCCGGCGGAGCGTTCGTAGCCGCTGTCCACAAACAAGGTCGGGATCCAGGACAGCAGGAAGTAGAGGGTCATGAAGCCCATGAAATAGGTGGTCCACAGCGCCAGGGTCTGTCCCCGGAATTCCTCATTGAGGATACTTTTAACACTGGCGGCCTTGAGATGCGGCGTTTCCGGATGTGCGGGCAGCGCGGCGATCGGCTCCCGTTTCAGGCGTGCGAGTATTTTATTTATTTTCAGCAGGTTGGCATCCCTGTTGTCGGGCCGGGACGCCAGGTAATCCACAGATTCCGGCATGGTCAGGTGAATGAAAGCGCCCATGGCCAGGGTGGCGATACCGCCGTAAATGAAGACCATTTCCCATCCCTGGGTCGGGATGATCATATTGGCCACCGGGCCCACGACGGTAGCGCCGGAGGCATAGCCCATGATGGCTGTGGTGACGGCAATATGTTTGTAGCGCGCCGGGGCAAATTCCGAAGCGATCGTGGCTGCATTGGCAAAGATTACACCCACTCCAAGTCCGGCGATAAAGCGCACGATCACCAAGAGCAGAATGGATTTTGGCAGCAGGCCGGTCACGATCATGGAAATACCGATAACGAGAGTGGCGAGCAGCAGAATGAACCGGCGGCCGTATTTGTCGGCGAAGGGAGCGAGGGTCGCTGCACCGAGTGCCATACCGATCAGGGCGGCCGAGAAAATCGGCCCGAGTTCGGCTCTTGTCACTCCCCATTCGCTACTCAGGTAAGGAGCTGACACAGACATGGCAATGACGTCAAAACCATCAACCAGGCTCAGCATAAACCCAATGCCGACCACCAGCAGCATGGTCGGGGTGACGGGACCGTTGTCGATACGCTCTCTGATAATGTTTGCTTCGCTCATTTTCGTCTACTCTCAATTGCCATTCCGCATTTTGGCGGATAAATATTCATTCGTCGTCATAACGTCTTTGATTGAAAAAAGGCAGCAAAAAAGCAGGCAGGTCGAAACCTGCCTGCTCTAGTCACGGCTTGGATTAGAAGTCGTAGTTGAGGCTCAGGAACCACTGACGCTTGCGGGCGTAAGCGGCCTCGGCATAACCACTGCCTGTGGTCAGGGAGGAGTTACCTGAGACCGGGTAGACCTCATCAGTCAGGTTGTTCATGGAGAACACCAGTTGCCAGTTGCCGTCCTGCGGCTGGACCGCGATAGAGGCGTCAATAGTGGTTACACCGTCCATCTGGGCGATCTCAACTGTGTTGGCCGTATCGAAGAAAGTCTGGTCGCGATAGGAGATATCAACACGGGGAGAGACTTCCAGATTACCGATGTAGTTGGTGTATCCGATGCCCAGGTTGGCCTGGATTTCAGGCGTAAAGGGCAGGGAGTTATCCGTCGAGATCGGTGTGGAAACGCCCAGTCCGCTGAGGTCAACCACTTCATCGATGCTGTCATCCAGGTAACCGATACCGGCTTCGATGATCCAGTTTTCGCTGGGAACCCAGGTCAGTTCAGCTTCGAAACCGTTGATCGAAGCTTTACCCGCATTCAGCAGGTAAGGCGCCGGACCGGCACGGAACACGAACTGGAGGTCGGTATAGTCGGTGAAGAAGGCTGCCGCATTCAGACGCAGGGTATTATCCAGCAGATCTGACTTGAAGCCGACCTCAATGGTTTTGGCGCGTTCTTCATCAAACTGATGGAAGTTTTCCAGGGCTTCTGCGGACTGCGGTACGTTGAAGGAGCTGTTCCAGCCGCCGCCTTTGAAGCCTTCTGAGTAGCTGGCGTAAACCATGAAGTTGTCATTGAACCGGTAATCGATGCTGCCGGAGAAGGTTGTTGCGGTGTATTTTTCTTCATACAGCTTTACTTCAAGATACTTGGCGTCCGGATCAGCATAGTCGAACTGGTCCGGAATGGAGCCCTTGTTCTCTTCGGTGTAACGGATGCCACCGGTAAGGCTCAGTTTGTCGGTGATGTCGTAGGTCCACTGGGTAAAGGCGGCCCAGGCATCGTTCTGCACCGTATTGTTGTCACTATCCAGAGACTCCCTTTCGCCCAAGGCTACGGTCAGGATGTCGACAACTTCTTCTTCATAGTAAAACAGTCCGACAACGCCTTTCATTATGTCGCTGCTATAGGTGGCTTGCAGCTCCTGGCTGAACTGATCACCACTGCTGTCATAGTCGGTATGCAGAATGGTGAACGGTGTGTTATCAGCGTCACGTTTACCGGTCCAGTTGAGTTCACGGTAAGAAGTGATGGATTTCAGGGTGACTGCATCTGACATGTCGTAAGCCATGTTCAGAGACACGCCCCAGTTTTCCATGGAGCTTCCCACCGGTCCGGTGCCGTTGTTGGCGTAGGGGCCGGCATTCCACTGGTTGTTGGCGCAACGGGAGTCGGTGTTTTCCGCGGTGTAACCCAGCGGCGGACCGCCAACCGTTTTCACATAGGCGCCGGCGCCGGCATCCCAGGCGATGAAATCGACACTGTCAAAAATGGAGGTGTCGAAACCGGGGGCGTAGGAGACAACGGCACCGGGACCACCGCCGCCAACAAAGTAAGCGTCGGTACATCCGGCGGCAATGCTCTGGATTGCGCCAAAGAAAGCAGCGCTTTGGGCAACTGTAGGATCAGTGTTGTTGCCGTAAGCAGCAAATACCAGAGGGGCACCGTTTTCATCGGTCTGAGTATGATCAAAGTTCAGCTTGATCGTAAAATTATCAGACGGTGTATAAACCGCCTTGGCGGTGATGGTGGTGTTGTTGGTATCACCCAGTTTTGTGCCGTCATACAGTCGGGTGACATAGCCGTCCTGTGATTTGTGACCCATGGTGAAACGGGTTTTGAGTTCATCGGTGATCGGCACGTCCACACCAGCAAAAATCTGACGCAGGTTGTCAGTGCCAACCCGGGTCTTGACGGTGCCGCCAAACTCTTCTCCGGGTTCCTTGGTGCTCAGCAAAACGGCGCCACCGATGGTGTTACGGCCGAATAGGGTACCCTGCGGGCCGCGCAGGACTTGTACGCCTGCAATATCACGGAACTCCATGGTGCCGCCGACAGACTGGCCCATGTAAACGTCATCAATATACAGGCCGACACCCGGGTCAGAGTTGGCGCGCGGGGATACCTGGCCGATACCACGGATGAAAATGATAGATGAGTTGGGGTTGCCGGCCAGCGGCGCGTTGTTGGTAAACTCCAGGTTTGGCGTGATTTTGCCAATGTCTGTGGTTGTGTTAATTTGACGTCTTTCCAGTGCGTCGCCGGTAAAGGCGGTCACGGCAACCGGAACGTCTTGCATGTTTTCCGTTACTTTACGGGCGGTTACCGAGATTTCCTCGATTTCAAAACCCTTGAAACTGTCCTGTTCCGCTGCTTCCTGAGCCTGAACAGGAGTTAGTAGAAAAAGTGATAGACTGAGCGATGTGCTCATGAGCAACATATTCTTCACTTGCCTTCTCCCTATTTATGTTTTCGGTGTGTGCAAACGGTAATCAATCTTCCCAATACCGCCTGCTAAGCTAGTGAATAACCGGCCACAAGCGTTTGCAGCAATGGACTTAGCAGACAGAAAATTGCACTTTCTTTACAAAATATTGGTTTCTGCTTGATATGATGTGTTTTTCATATAAGGAGGGAGAGGGGCTTAAAAACTAAGAAAAAAGCCAAAAATACTCAGGGATGACATAGAAAAATGTTAAAGGAGACTATTCCGAACTTTGCACTGGCGCCCTACGGTGAAGAGACCGGCTGGGATATTCCCGAGCCAATGCACTATGACGAATTATTCAATCGCAGCAACCTGTACGGCTGGAATATCGCCCCACATCGCCATGATTCCCTCTATCAGATTTTCATGCTGACCAAAGGGGAAGTCGTGACGTCCATTGACGGCCGTGAAACCAAATGTGTGGCGCCGATCCTCGTTTTTGTGCCCCCCATGACAGTACATGGGTTCAAGTATAAGGAAAACTCCGATGGCCACGTGCTGACCATCCTTGATACGGCATTCGACAGTTTTCTTTCCCATTCTCCGGATTTGCAGGCCAGGTTCAAGGGGCCGTTCGTGATCTCCCGCGATCTCACTCCCGGCCAGTCGGAAGAGATTGACAGGGTGTTTGAAGAAATGGCCCAGGAATTCCACAACAGCAAGCCGGGAGGCCTGCAGGCCCTTCATGCCCTGACATCACAGATCCTGGTGAAGCTGGCGCGAACCAAATCCTTTTTTCTCGGTAGTACAATTGACAAGGGAGGCTCGGAAGCGGCCATCGCTTCGCGCTTTATCGAAGCCGTTGACGAACATTATACGGAGCATCAGGGCAACGAATTCTATGCCTCGCTGCTTGGCATATCGGAAGCAAAACTGATCCGGGTCAGCAACAGTGTCATCGGCATGCCGCCGAAAAAAGTGATCACCAACCGCGTGATCCTCGAGGCAAAACGCTCGCTGGTCTATACCTCGCTGACCTGTGCCCAGATCGGCCATTTTCTCGGCTTTGACGACCCCGCTTATTTTTCCCGCTACTTCAAAAGGAATACCGGCAAGTCTCCCGCGGACTATCGCAAGGAAGTTGCCGTCTAGGTCTGCATTTGCGCAGAATGAAAATGCAGTTCATCCGGAAACTGCAAACAAAGTCCAATAATTATCAAGTTTGTGTCATTGCCCGTCTTGGCCACAGGTGCCATTTTGCACGGGTCTTTCATTGTGTGTGGCTATTCAAAAAAAACAGAGGCCGCACCCGTCAATGAAATTAAGTGCAATAGAACTAAACGGGAGACTCCAACCATGGCCAGGATTGTCGGCGGTATCGGTACTTCGCATACACCAACTATTGGATTTGCCTATGATACCAACAAGCAGCAGGATTCTGACTGGGCACCCATCTTCGAGGCTTATGAGCCCCTCAAGAAATGGCTCGAGGAAAAGCAGGTGGATGTCATTTTTACCATCTATAACGACCATATCACCTCTTTCTTCTTTGATCACTATTCGGCCTTTGCCCTGGGATCACTATTCGGCCTTTGCCCTGGGGGTAGGGGCGGAGCACAAGGGGGCGGATGAAGGCGGCGGACCGCAGAAGATCCAGCCGATCCCCGGCAATACGGACTTTGCCAAGCACATCGGCGAAAGCATGATGCAGGAGGAATTCGACCTTTCCTTTTTTCATCACCGTCCGCTGGATCACGGGTGTTTTTCACCGCTCAGGGTGCTGTTCGACCCTAGGGACGGCTGGCCGATTTCCATGGTGCCGCTGCAGGTCGGCGTATTGCAGAATCCGGTACCGACGCCGCGGCGGTGCTGGAAATTCGGCCGGGCACTCCGTCGCGCCATTGAAAGCTATCCCGAGGATATCAATGTGGCCATCATCGGCACCGGAGGCCTGTCCCACCAGGTGCACGGCGAACGCAACGGCTTTAACAACGAGGAATGGGACCAGCAGTTCATGGACCTGCTGGTCAATGACCCCGAAGTCCTGCTGAACCTGACACAGGCCGATTATGCTTATCTCGGCGGCTGGGAAGGGTCGGAAATCGTCATGTGGCTGATCATGCGCGCAGCACTTTCCGCCAACGTGAAGGAACTGTCTCGCTCTTATTATCTGCCGTCCATGACCGGCATTGCGACCCTGTTGCTGGAAAACTATCCGGTTGTGGAAGTCGAACGCTGTCCGGCTAATGCACCGGAACTGGCGCCGCCGAATTCCTATCCGTTTGATCTCCAGGTCAGTGTGGATCACTACGAGCTCAACAAATTCTTCCGTTCCCTGATCGAGCCTGACTTCCGGGAACGGCTGCTGGCCGATGAAGAGGCGGTACTCAGCGAGTCAAACCTGACGGACAAGGAGAAGGACCTGGTCCGGAACCGCGACTGGCATGGTCTGATTGATGCCGGGGCAATTTTCTTCGGGCTGGAAAAATTCGCGGCCGTGCTGGGGCTGTCCAACCTGGATGTTTATGCGGCCATGCGCAAGCAAACGCTGGAAGAACTGCTGGCGACCCGCAACAAACCGGGCGCGGTTTATTCCGTCGGCACCAAGGTATAGGCAAAGGCTGCTTGATTTTGCGAGGGTGGGGGTAAGCCCACCCTCCTGCATTTTTTTCGGGTTCAGTCCCGATTTATATTGGGGGAAGACTCACAGTTAAACTTTGACACTCGCCTTTCACAACAGGGGTTATGTAGTGTCGGGAGATATTGTCCACACTCCCATGGGGACAATGTCTCCTCTTTTTATACGGTTGTCACATAGCGGTTGCAAAAAATATCCTGTCGGACGTAAAGTAATATACTAATATATAAGAAGGATGCTTTATGACGGGACAGCAATCAATCATTTGTACGCTTGAGGATGGCCTGTGCCGCCTGACGCTTAACCGGCCGGACAAACTCAACGCCTTGAATGTTCATATATTCGAGGAAATTGCCGCCCATCTCGACACCCTGGACTATAATAGGGTCGGCTGCCTGCTGCTCAGCGGCGCCGGGCGCAGTTTCTGTGCGGGCCATGACCTCGATGACCTGGCGTCCGGGGACGAAGGCGGCCAGACGGAGCGCATAGAAAACGGTCTGGTGGAACGTCTGGCGACCCTGCCGTTTCCGGTGGTGGCCAGCGTGCGCGGCCACTGTTATACTGGCGGGCTGGAGCTGGTGCTGGCCGCCGATATTATCGTGGCCGCGGAAAATGCCCGTTTCGCCGACACCCATGCGAAATTCGACCTGGTGCCGATCTGGGGACTGAGTCAGCGCCTGCCGCGCCGGGTCGGCATGGCAAAGGCGAAAGAAATGATATTTGCCTCGCGGACCTATTCGGGGGCAGAGGCGGTGAAAATGGGCTTGGCCAACCTCGCCGTGCCCGAGGAGGAACTGGATAGCGAGGTTGAAGCCCTGTGCGCCGATATTCTGGCCAACAGCCGCCGCTCCAACCGGGCGATCAAGAAACTGTTGCAGGATACTGACGGTATGAGCCTCGCCGCCGGCAATGCCTGGGAGCTGCATCACAGTGAAGGACACGGACCGGGGTTTGCGGAGCTGATCCGTTCTGTCCGGGCCGGGAAGGAAAAAAACGATGAAAGCACTTGGTAAGCTCAATTTTCGCGATCTCGGCGGCATTGCGGCGCCGGGCGGCAAGATGCGCCACGGGCTGGTTTATCGTTCGGAGGGACCGGCCAGTTTCAACGAACTCCACCATGCCGAACTGGCGGATCTGGGCATCAGGCTGGTCTGTGACCTGAGGTCAGAAGAAGAACAGCGAACCAAACCCAATGACTGGGCAGAACAGGCCCGGTTTTTGAGCCTGGATGTACTTGCTGATTTGCGGAACAAACAAAACGGGGGCTGGGAGAAACTGATGGAAAATCCCACGGTCCAGGGTGCCCGCGAAGCGATGATCTACAATTACCAGGTTATTCCGGCTGCACTGCAGCCTCATCTTCGGGAATTTACAGACTTGCTGGTCGGCGGCACTCTGCCGGCGCTTATTCATTGTGCTGCGGGCAAGGACCGGACCGGGGTTCTGGTCGCTTTGCTGCTGAGGATGATCAATGCGCAAGAGGCGGACATTATGCACGACTATATGCAGTCCGCCCGTTTCGGCCAAAATCCCGCCAATCTCGATATTATCCGCGGCGGCTTCCAGCGCCGGCTCGGTTTTGAGCCGGCGGACGAAGTGCTGATGCCAATCATTGGCGTTGAGCCGGACTATCTGGCGGCCGCCTTCGAAGCCATTGATGAACTGTCGGGATCGCTGGAGGCCTATTTTGCCGGCGCAGGGATAGATGATGCAAAGCGTGACGCCCTTGCCCGGCTCCTGCTGGAATAGCATTATTCATTAGCCCCATGTCTAATATGCGTTTTCACTTTCATGGCGTAGAATCCCGTTACAAAAGAGAGCCCGATTCCCCTTGTTACTTTCAGGGCCTATGTGTTTATTCAGGAGACTTTGGACCATGTCAAACTACGAACAACTGATCTCAAGCTGGCGCGCCTCGCCGGAAGATTTCTGGAAAGAGGCGGCGGAACAGCTCGCCTGGGACACATTTCCGACCCGCATCCTGCAGCAAAATGACGATATCTATCGCTGGTTTGCCGATGGTACCTTAAGCGCCTGCCATAACCTGATCGACCGTCATGTGAAGGCGGGGCGCGGCGACCAGGCGGCACTGGTCTATGACAGCCCGATGACCGGCGGGGTCAGAAGCTACAGCTATGACGACCTGCTGGAGGAGGTGTCGCGCCTGGCCGGCGCATTCCGGCGCGCCGGGGTGGAGAAGGGTGACCGGGTCGTGATCTACATGCCCATGGTGCCGGAAGCGGTGTTCGCCATGCTGGCCTGTTGCCGCATCGGCGCGGTCCATTCAGTAGTGTTCGGCGGCTTTGCGGCGCGCGAACTGGCCAAGCGGATTGACGATGCCACACCAAAGCTGGTGCTGTCCGCCTCCTGCGGGCTCGAGCCGGGGCGGGTGGTGGCTTACAAGCCGCTGCTGGAGGAAGCGCTGCAACTTTCCGCCCACAAGCCGGAACAATGCGTGATCCTGCAGCGCCCGGAACATGAAGCTGAGCTGAAAGAGGGCGACGCCGACTGGCGGCAGTTTACAGAGGGTGCAGAGCCGGCTGATTGTGTGGTCACCAATGCCACTGATCCGCTCTATGTCCTCTATACCTCCGGCACCACCGGGGTGCCCAAGGGTGTGGTGCGGGATGTGGGCGGCTACCTCACGGCTCTTTCCTGGAGCATGGAACAGATCTACGGCATGCAGGCAGGCGAGACCTATTGGGCGGCCTCCGATATCGGCTGGGTCGTGGGCCACAGCTATATCGTCTATGCCCCGCTGCTGGTGGGCTGCACTACCATCCTTTATGAGGGCAAACCGATCGGCACCCCGGATCCGGGGGCCTTCTGGCGGGTGATCGAGGACCATAAGGTCAAGGTGTTGTTCACCGCCCCGACCGCGCTTCGCGCCATCAAGAAGGAAGATCCGGCGGGGTCGTACAAGGAAAAATATGACGTCTCGTCGCTGACCCATCTGTTCCTGGCTGGGGAACGGGCCGACCCGGACAGCCTGATCTGGGCGCACAAGCTGCTCGACGTGCCGGTGATCGACCACTGGTGGCAGACCGAGACCGGCTGGCCGGCGATCGGTAACTTCGCCGGGGCGGGGCTGAAGCCTGTCAAGCCGGGCAGTGCGGGCCTGGCGGTGCCGGGCTATGACTTCCATGTGTTGAACAAATGGCATGAGGAACTGAAACCAGGCGAGATCGGCGACCTGGCGATCAGGCTGCCGCTGCCGCCGGGTTGCCTGCCGACGCTGTGGCACAATGAGGAAGGGTTCAGGAAATCCTACCTGACCCAGCATCCGGGCTATTACAGCACCGGCGATGCGGGCTTTATTGACGACGAGGGCTATATCTCGATCATGAGCCGGACTGACGACCTGATCAATGTGGCCGGTCACCGGCTCTCGACCGGGGCGATGGAGGAAGTGATCAGCAATCACGCCCAGGTGGCGGAATGCGCGGTGATCGGGGTCAATGACGCAATCAAGGGCGCCCTGCCGGTGGCCTTCGTCGTGCTGTTCGCCGATGCCGAGGGCGAGGCCGAGACGATCGAAAAGGAACTGATCGCCAGCGTGCGCCACGAGATCGGCCCGGTGGCGGCCCTGAAGCATGTGATTGCGGTCAAGCGCCTGCCCAAGACCCGCTCCGGCAAGATCCTCAGGGGCACCATGCGGTCCATGGCCAACGGCGAGGAGTTTACGCCGCCCGCCACCATTGATGATCACACCATTCTCGATGAAATCGAACAGGCGCTTGGCGCCGAAGGATACCCGCAGTAAATGCTTTGGGTATCCTAGGCCTCGGTTTCGTAGAGTGAGCGCACTTCCTCGGCGATGATGCGGATGCCTTCGCGCACGGTTTTCTCGTCCTGGGCATAGGACATGCGGATGCATTCATGCTTGTGCCGCCAGTCGTCCCTGAGGCCGACAAAGAAATTCTGTCCCGGGATGATCAGCACGCCGCGCGTTTTGAGCCGTTCGTATAGCTCCTGGCTGGTGATGGGCAGACCCTCGAACCACAGCCATAGGAAAATGGCCCCTTCCGGCTTGTGGATATGGAACGGCAGGCCCTGCATATCCTCCCGGCACCATTGTGTCGCAGCCATGGCGCGGTCCCGGTAGAAGGGGGTGATATGGGTCCGGCACATATCCAGGAACTCGTCCCCCTCGAAGAAACCCTTCATCAGCGCCGGGCCCAGGGTGCCGCAGCTGAGATTGACAATGGTGGTGGCGTTGGCGAAGGCGTTGATGATTTCCTCCCGCGCGACAATGATGCCGGTCCGCGCTCCGGGCAGGCCAAGCTTGGACAGGCTCAGCATGAGGACGATATTGTCGTTCCACAGGGGCCTGGCGTCGGTGAAGATGATGCCGGGGAAGGGCAGGCCGTAGGCGCCGTCGATAATCAAAGGAATATCGGCTGCCTTGGCCATGGCATCCAGATGCTCCACCTCGTCATCGGTCAGCACATTGCCGGTCGGATTGGTGGGGCGCGACACACACAAGGCGCCAGTGCTGTCACCCAGCTTGAGCTTGGAAAAATCCACATGATATTTGAACAGGTTGTCGTCGAGATATTCAATGGTCGGCCGGGTGGCGGTATAAAAGTCGTCGCTCAGGCCGGCGTCGGCATAGCCGAGATATTCCGGGGCCAGCGGCAGGTGAATGGTGCGCTGGCTGCCGTCGGCCATTTGCCCGGCAAACATGTTGTAGAGCACGAAGAAGGCCGGCTGACTGCCGTTGGATACGGCAATATTGCGCCAGCTGAGGTTCCAGCCGAACTGGCGATTGAGGAAGTCGGCGACCTGTTCCATGAAGGCCTTGTCGCCTTGGTGCGCCTGGTAGGTGCCCAAGAGGCCGTGGCATTTGTCCGGATCGTCGAGGATGGCCTGCAGCCGCTGGCGGAAAATATCCTCCACAGGCTTGATGCGGGCGGGATTGCCGCCGCCCATAAACAGGATATCCGGGTTGTCGCTAAGCGCGGTGCCCAGATCTTCCATCAGGCTGACGATACCGGACTGGCCGGCGAATTTTTGACCAAAGGCGGAAAGTTTCACTGTTACGACCTTGTAATCTGTTTGGTGGCTGAAAGCGGTATAGCGCAAATTATCTGGCAAGGCCATGCCGAAAAAGCCGGGAATGGCTTTCATAAGCTGTTTCGCAACTGCAATATAAAAATTGACACTGATCTCTTTAGACGTCATCTTCTCCCCGTCGTTGGTTCTTCTCCCCTGAACGGGGAAGGAGCTAAGAGGGAATCCGGTGCGTTCATGGGACAATGCCGGAGCTGCCCCCGCAACTGTAAGCAGCGAGCCGTTATTCATCAATGCCACTGGAACCATCCGGTTTCGGGAAGGCAGGATCACGGTGCCGACCTGCGAGCCAGGAGACCTGCCGCGACCTTGTAATCGTCCTCGGGCGGGGTGCCCCGGTGGAGAGCTGCATTTGTTCCGTCCCGGTTCCGGGACGGCCGTTCTGCATGTTTCTTCCAGGCCTTTGCCCCCTGTTAACAAGGGAATAAGTCCAATGCCTGAATTAAATAACCTGAAATTGATCCTGAGTGGCGGCCCCGTGCGGCTGCGTTTTTATCGAAGCAGGGAGGCGCGGTCATGACCCCGAACCATCCTGCACTTGTCAATCCGACCCGCATGGCGGATGTGGTATTTCCCGGTGACGCCAACCATCATGGGACCCTGTTTGGCGGAATCGGCCTGGCCCAAATGGACAAGGTCGCCTTCATCGCCGCGGCGCGTCACGGCCGGGTGGATTTCGTCACTGCCTCCTGCGAGCATATTGATTTCGAAGCGCCGGTGAATGTCGGCGACATTGTCGAACTGGTGGGGAAAATCGTCCGGGTCGGGCGGCGGTCCCTGTCGGTGGAGGTGGATATGGTCGCCGAAGGGCCGCTGAGCGGCGAGCGTCGCCACTGCAGTCGCGGCATCTTCAACATGGTGGCGGTCGGTCCGCACCTGGCCCGGATTGGTGGCGTTCTGCCGCCCATGGCCGAGCCGGCCGCTCCTGTCCCGGGGCAGACAACGGCGCTGGCGGAAATTGTTTTTCCGGAAAAGACCAGCCATTACGGCAGCCTTTACGGCGGCAATGCGCTGGCGGCCATGGGCAAGGCGGCCTTTATCGCCGCCTCCCGTCATTGCCGCAGGACCGTGGTCCTGGCCGGCACCCACCGGGTGGATTTCACCAGCCAGATCCAGAACGGGGAGGTGATGATCACCGTGCCCCGTATCATCGGCACCGGTGAGCGTTCGATCCGGGTGGTGGTGGAACTGTGGGCGGAAAACCTTCATGCCGATGAGCGCAGGCTCTGCGGCAGCGGGACTTTCACCATGGTGGCCTTAAGTTCACCGCACCGGGGGGAGGATAACGGAGACTAACTGGAACAGACGGCGCCGGAAATCCGGCGCCGCTCAACCGGCCGGGAATATTTTCTGGGAAAATTTTTTAAATTGGGCTAGGGTGCTTTTCCATAAAACAAAGGGTTGCACAGATAAAGGGACAAGGACAGATGAGTACACCGGTAACCGAGAGTAACAGCGCGCTAAGGGATGTGATTAACAAAGGGGATATGACCCCGTTCCAGGTGATGGCTGTGGCCATCTGCTTTTTCCTCAATTTCCTCGACGGCCTTGACCTTCTGGCCCTGGCCTATACGGCGCCCGCCATCACCGCCTACTGGCAGGTGGAGCCCGACGTCATGGGCTATGTCTTTTCCGCCAGCCTGGCCGGCATGACCCTCGGCGCCCTGTTCCTGGCGCCCTTCGCCGATATGATCGGCCGGCAGAAATCGCTGCTCATTGCGCTGGTGATCATTGCCGTCGGCCTGTTCTGGACCAGCCTGTCCGGCTCACCCTATGAGATGATCGCCGCCCGGTTTGTCACCGGCCTCGGCATCGGTATCGTGCTGGCCAGCAGCAGCACCATGGCGGCGGAATATAGTTCCGACAAGCGCCGGGCGCTCAGCATCAGCATCGTCGGCATGGGCTATCCGGTCGGCTCCTTTATCGGCGGCTTCCTGGCCGGCCTGATTATCCCGGACTATGGCTGGCGCGCCGTGTTCCAGGTGTGCGGCGTGATCACGGTGCTTACCATGTTGCCGGTATTTTTCCTGCTGCCGGAATCCATCGACTTCCTGCTGCACAAGCGGCCGAAGGAAGCACTGGCCAAGGTCAACCGGGTGCTTTCGCGCCTCGGCAAGGAAACCATCGACAGACTGCCCGACCTGAAGCCGGAGGATGAGGATCACGCCGCGGGTTTCAAGGCCCTGATGGAACCGGCCGTTCGCATTCCCACCCTGATGCTGTGGGTCGGTTTTTTCTGCGTGTTCGTGACCTATTATTTCATGATCAACTGGTTGCCGCAGATTGTGGTCAGCGAGGGCGGCAGCCTGTGGGAAGGCATCGGCGCCGGCGCCATCTTCAATGTGGGCGGCGTACTCGGTATGCTGCTGCTGGGCCTGATGGCGCCGCGGCTCGGCCTGCACCGGATGCTGCTGTTTTTCCTGGTCGGCGCTATCATCTTCATGACCGTGTTCGGCTACGCCATCGGCAGTCCGATCCTGGTGGTGCTCGGCATCCTGTTCCTGTGCGGTTTCTTCCTGCAGGTGATCATCATCGGCCATTACACTATGTCGGTGGTCATGTATGAGGCCCGGGTCCGCAACACCGGCCTCGGCTGGGGTATCGGCATGGGCCGGTTTGGCGCCATGCTCGGGCCGATCATTGCCGGCTACCTGATCAAAATGGGCTGGACCCCGGAGATGTTCTTCGCCGCCATGACCCTGCCGCTGTTCGTCTGCCTCCTGTCAGTTCGCTACCTGGGAAGGCTTGCCCCCGGCAACGGAACGGGGGAGGCAGGCTGAATAATTTTTTTCCAAAATAAGTTCAAAAGTGACAAAAGCCTGTGAGTTTTCACAGGCTTTTTTTGCGGTGAATTCACATTTTCGTGAGTGTTTCCAAATAAAATGGAATTTATTCTGCAGAATAGTGGAAAAACTGTCCCGAAATGGGAATGGCGAAAGTTAAGTGTCTGGATTTTTTACAGTTTCATTACACTTATAGGTGGAAAGTGTTTTAACTAATTGATTTTAATGAATAAAAAAAGTTGGCACGAATATTGCTGACAGTAGAACAGTGTGTATAAAACCAACTTCTACGGAATAGTAATTAATAGGGGTATTAGTTATGACAAAAACACTCAAAAATACAGCCGCTGTTGTGGCCCTGATGGCCGGTTTTGCGCTGCCGTCTGCCGCTATGGCAACAATTTACACCAATGACACCGATGTTGCGATTCCTGCCGAAGGTTCTGTTTCCAGCGACATCGTTATCGCTGATGCAGGATCTATCGCCAGCATCACAGTAGAAGCCGGCATTGACCACACATGGATCGGTGACCTGCTGATCACTCTGGAATCTGCTGATGGCACGGAGATCGTCCTGATGGACCGTCCGGGTGTACCTGCTTCAACATTCGGCAACAGCGACGACCTGTCTGCTGGCAACCCGCTGATTTTTGATGATGCTTCACTGGTGGCTGCTGAAACTGCAAACGGTGGCGGCACTTATGGTCCGGACGACGCCCTGGCTTCCCTGTTTGGTGAATCCCTGGCTGGAACATGGACACTGCACATCGAAGATCTGGCTGGTGGTGATGCTGGTTTGCTGGACTACTGGAGCCTGAACATCAACTGGGAAATCGTTGATGCGCCTGAGCCTGCAGCCCTCGGCCTGATGGGGCTCGGCCTGGTTGGTATGGGTTTCGCAGCGCGTCGTCGCAAAGCGTAATTACCGCAGGGCAAAAGCCTACACCAAGACTATTCGAACAAACGGCTCCGGCATTTCCGGGGCCGTTTTGTTTTGGTTTAAACCCGACCTTCGTCGCGGTTTTTGTGGATGATCTGGCCTTCGGTGGGGGAACTCAGGTTCAGCTTCGGCTTCTTCTTGTCCAGCTTGGCGGTGACCCAGCCGTCGTTGAGCATCACTTCCAGCGCCTGCAGGGCGTGCTGCAGGCCGAGTTCCGGTGTGGCGGCGGCGCCGGTTTTGGCATAATGCTGCAGCAGGGCCCGGGCGATGTCGGCGATGTCGCTGTGTTGTTTCAGCACCTCGATCATCAGCGCGTAAAGACCAGTGACCACCAGCTTTTTGTTGCCGCGGTGATAACAGGTGAGGGTTTCTACCTTGCCGTCCTTATACTCCAGGCTGCGGCCTTCCCTGGCGCGGGTGAGATTGAGCTTGAACTTGTTGAATTTCGAGACCTGCCAGTCCAGGTCCTGGCCGGTAAACAGGCCGGTAATCTGCTTGACGCCGGCGAGGTCAAGGCCACCGAGTCCGGCCTGACCCTGAACATCACCGGTAAAGCCGCCGGTGCCGAGCCACTGGAACGCCTGCCTGGCGTCCAGCTTGAGACCGGCGTCTTTGGCGATTTCGCTGGTATATTCCTGCAGGTCGGTGAACTGGCCGTTGGCACTGTACCAGAAATCGGCAAAGCGGATATGCTGGTTGATGCGGGTTTTCTGGCTGTCTTCATAGAATTGTCTCAGGAACGCGGGATCGTCATAGCCGTCTTCCATGGCGAGGATGGAGTAGGCGGCTTCCCGGGCGCCGGAATGGGCGAGGGTCAGGCCCGCGGCCAGGATCGGATCGGCAAAGCCGCAGCATTCGCCGATCATGAACCAGTTTTCCCCGACCATGCGATCGGCGAGGAACGACCAGTCTTTGGTTGCCTTGACGTCGCCGTCCCGGCTGGCGTTGGCCGTCAGCTTGGCGATCAACGGTTCCTGGGCGAGGGCGTCGAGATAGAGCTCTTCCGTGCTGCCGCTCCAGCTCTTGGCATGGTCGGCAGGACAGATATAGCCGATGCTGGTGCGGGTGGGGCCGAGCGGAATAAACCAAATCCAGCCGGTGCCGATGCTCAGCACCTGCACCCTGGTGCCGCCGACGCCGATGGACACCGCCCATTCGGTATTGTTCCAGTAATCCCAGAAGGCCACGTTGCGCAGCTTGGTCGGGGCATGGGTCGTGACGCCGAGTGCGCGGCGCAGAATGCCGCTGTTGCCGGACGCGTCCATATAATATTTGGCTTCGACCATGTCGCCGCTGTCCAGTTCCAGCCCGGTGACCCGATCGCCTTGGTGCAGGATTTTGCTGACCTTGGTGTTCTGGCGCACGTCCGCGCCCAGTTCCGCGGCATGGTCGAGCAGGATCTGGTCATAGAGGGCGCGTTCCACCTGGAAGGCGGTCTGCAGGCGCTGGCCCCGGTATTTGGCCGGGCGCGGCTCGTCGGTGAACTGGTCGATGGGCAGAAATTCGAAATCCCACAGGTCGGGGCTGTTGCCCCAGCGGTAGGTGGCGCCGATCTTGATCGGGAAATTGGCCGCCTCGACCTTGTCCCAGCAACCCATTTCGTCGAGGATTTTGCTGATCGGTGGCAGCTGGCTTTCGCCCACATGCTCGCGCGGGAAGACCTCGCGTTCCAGCACCAGCACATTCAGGCCGGGATTATATTTTTTGAGCAGGCTCGCCGCCGTGCTGCCGGCCGGCCCGCCGCCGATGATGGCCACGTCACAGGTGATTTTACCCACTGATACTCTCCTCCGCTTTTTACTGTAGACTGTTCTAGCCGGATTTACTGAAAAATCCGTAAAGCGGACAACAGTTTCAGGTAAGTTCAATATGCTGTTTCAGGATCACCTCCGGTGACTGCAACACGCCACAGACATTTTTGTGCTCAAAATAATCATACCAGCCGGAGGCGGCGACTGCCTGCTCGAATTTCTCCGCAGCTTTCCGCTCCGTGCAGTCCCAGACGGAAAAGAAGTCAAAGGGGGCGCGGTGATCCACCTCTTCGGCAAAGCCGAAGCCTTTGCAGGTGACGCCCTGTTCGGCGAGCTGGGCGATGGCCGGGCCGAGCTTTTCCATAAACGCGGCCCGGTCACTCTCGCTTAATGCCCGCCAACTGTCTTTGATGTTCCACAGTTCGATGAAGGTATGCATCTGTCTTCCCCTTTAAATCCGTTTTCCGTAAATACTACAGAATTTAGACAGGGAAGGGACCACACGAAGGGGTGGGGGAAGCTAATTCAACACCCTTCTCAACGCCCCCAGGCACAATTCCACATTTTCCTGCCGCGCGCTATGGCCCATCAGGCCGAGGCGCCAGACCTTGCCGGCCAGCGCGCCGAGCCCGGCGCCGATTTCCAGGTTGAACTCCTCCAAGAGCCGCTTCCGGAGCGCGGCTTCGTCAGTGACGTGATCGGGTATTTTGACCGTGTTCAGTTGCGGCAGGCGGTAGTCCGGCTTGACCAATAGCTCGAGCCCCATGTCCTCGAGCCCGTCGCGCAGTTTTTCATGCATGGTCCGGTGCCGGGCCCAGGCTTCCTCCAGTCCTTCTTCCTTGAGGATACACAGGCTTTCATGCAGACCGTACATGGCATTGACCGGCGCGGTATGGTGATAGGTGCGCCCACCGGCGCCGTCCCAGTAATCCATCACCAAGCTGAGGTCAAGGAACCAGCTCTGTACTTTGGTCTTGCGGTTCCTGATCGCGTCCAGCGCCCGCTCGGAGAAGCTCACCGGGCTGAGGCCCGGCGGGCAGCTCAGGCACTTCTGGCTGCCGCTATAGACCGCATCGATGCCCCATTTGTCCACCTCCAGCGGGGTGCCGCCAAGCGAGGTCACCGCATCGACCACCGTCAGGCAGTCATGCTCCCGGGCGATCCGGCACAGGGTCTTTGCATCTGACGACACGCCGGTGGAGGTTTCCGCCTGGACGAACGCTACCAGTTTGGCGTCGGGATGGTCCTTGAGGGTTTCTTCCAGCAGCCCAGGATCCACCGGCTCGCCCCAGTCGCTTTCCACCACCACGGCGATGGCGCCGCAGCGTTCCACATTCTCGATCATGCGCCCGCCGAACACGCCGTTGCGGCAGACCACGGCCTTGTCGCCCGGCTCCAGCAGGTTGACGAAACAGCATTCCATGCCGGCCGAGCCCGGTGCGGACAGGGGAAAGGTGAGGGCGTTTTCAGTGCGGAAGGCATATTTGAGCAAGCCTTTGATGTCGTCCATCAGTCCCTGGAATGCGGGATCAAAATGGCCGATGGTGGGCTGGCTCATGGCCTCGAGAATACGCTCGGGCACATCGGACGGGCCGGGGCCCATCAGGGTTCTTTTCGGGGGGGTAAATACACTCATAAAATGACCTCATCTATATTTTAGGGTGAGTATGCCTTGCTGCTTTCAAAAGTGAAAGGGCGTGGGTAAAATAAACTTCATAATTATTTTCAGGAAGTTTGCCCGTTGGACCTTGACCCGGGCGCGGAAACATCGGATACCTGTCACACATCTAACGGGGAAGAATAGATGATAGATCAGGACCTTCTTGAGCCCGAGCGCAAGAGGAAAAAGAAAAAAAAGAAGAATAAGAAAAAAAAGAAACTGAAGCAGGAACTGCTTCAGCACGGCCCCGAGCTTGTCCAGGAAGTCGTCCGCGCCATTGAGGAAGAAGACATTGAGGTCCTTGACGAGGTTGTCGAGGCGCTCCATTCCGCCGACCTGGCCGATCTGTTTGAACAGCTGACCACCGAAGACCGCGCCGCCCTGGTTTCCCACCTGGGTGAGGAACTTGATCCGGATGTGCTGACCGAGCTGGACGAGGTCGCCCGTGACCATGTGATCACGGAAATGCAAGACCAGCATGTGGTCAAGGCCATTTCCGAACTGGAAACCGACGACGCCATCCACCTGCTGGAAGACCTGGACGAGGATGAACAGCGCAAGATCCTTGATGCGCTGCCGGAGGATGACCGGCGGGCGGTTGAGGAGGGCCTGTCCTATCCCGAGGAAAGTGCCGGGCGCCTGCTGCAGAAAAAGCTGATCGCCGTGCCCAGCCTGTGGTCAGTAGGCAAGGTGATCGATTTCCTGCGCGAGGAATCTTCCCTGCCGGAAGATTTTTACGAGATCTTCGTGGTCGATCCGCTGCATCACCCGATCGGCACCGTGCGGCTCAGTCATCTGCTGCGCTCTGGCCGTGAGGTACTGGTCAGCGATATCATGGATACCGATCCCAAGGTGGTGCCGGTGGACATGGACCAGGAAGAAGTGGCCTTTCTGTTCCGGCAGTATGACCTGACCTCCATGGGGGTTGTCGACCAGAACGGCCGGTTGATCGGTATGATTACAGTGGATGACGTGGTTGACGTGATCGATGAAGAAGTGCAGGAGGACATTCTGCGCATGGCCGGGGTGCAGGACACCGACATTCTGGAAACTGTCTGGGAAGCGTCCCGCAACCGGATCATGTGGCTGGTGGTCAATCTGGGGACCGCCTTGCTGGCCTCGACCGTGATTGCCCAGTTCGATGCCACCATTGAACAGATGGTGGCCCTGGCTATCCTGATGCCGATTGTCGCCTCACTCGGCGGCAATGCGGGCAACCAGGCCATGACGGTGGCGGTTCGGGCGCTGGCGACCAAGGAGCTGACGCCGTCCAACGCGATGAGGGTGGTGACCCGTGAATTGTCGATCGGCCTGCTCAACGGCAGCGCGTTGGCGGTTCTGATCGGCGGGCTTACTGCAATATGGTTCAAGAATCCGGAACTGGGCGGGGTGATTGCCCTGGCCATGGTGGTCAATGTGATCGTCGCCGGTCTCGCCGGTATTATGGTGCCGCTGACCCTGGAAAAAATGAAGGTCGACCCGGCCTTGGCCAGTACGGTGCTGGTGACGGCGATTACCGATGTGATCGGTTTCCTGGCCTTCCTCGGTTTCGCCGCTTTCTTCCTGCTCTGAGGTCGCCGTGAGTGTTCATCTTCTGAAGCTCTGCGTTGGCATCGACTCCATTGAACATCTGATCGAAGTGCGGAAAGGCCGCGAGCAACGACTGCCGGACGGCCGCCCCTATAATTACCATATCACCCGTTTTGCTCCGAAGCGGGCGGAGGAGGTGCTGGACGGCGGCTCGCTCTACTGGATCATCAAGGGCTTTGTCCAGGTGCGGCAACGGATCATCGGCTTCGAGCCGGTGGAAACCGACAACGGCACCAAATGTAAAATCATCATGGACACGAAGCTGGTACGGACAGAAAGCCAGCCGCGACGGCCGCACCAGGGCTGGCGTTATCTGGAGTCGGCAGACGCGCCGCGGGATTTGCCGGACGGCGTGAGCGCGGACGACCTGCCGCCGGCGTTGCGCCGCGACCTGCAGGACCTTGGCCTGATTTAGGGGAGGCTGATCTTACCGGTATTCAGACCTTAAGGCCGGCGGCTTCGACGCCGGCGATGGCGCAGGCCTCATCATTATCGGAAGTATCGCCGGACACGCCGATGGCGCCGATCATGGCGCCGTCTTGGTCCCGGATCAGCACCCCGCCCGGGGCGGCCACAAGATTGCCGTCAGCGAGGATCTGGGCGGAATTCAGGATTTCCGGGATGCTCGGTTTTATCTCGCCGAGCTGGCGGGAAGAAATGCCGAACTGGGTGCAGCTGTAGGCCTTGGCCCGGGACAGTTTGACCAGCAGGTCGCTGGCGCCGTCCTGACGCTGGAGGGCGACAATCTGCCCGGCGGCATCGACCACGGAAACGGCGAGCGGGTTGAGGCCCATTTCCGCCGCTTTGTTCAGGGTTTCGGCCAGCACTTGGTTGGCCTGCTCGAGGGTGATCTTGCTCACTCGTTTTCTCCCGTATTACTCTATTTTGGCTCGATGGCCATGTTGTCGATCAGGCGTGTGGCGCCGAGGATGGCGGCGACCAGCACCCGGGCCGGTTTTGTAATCTCGGCGACCAGTTGCAGGGTCTTGGCATCGCGCACTTCCAGATACTGGACTTCGTTGAACCCGACCTCCAGCAGATGTTGCTTACCCTGTGCCGTGGCGTCGGCAACAGAAGTGCGGCCGGCCTCCAGGTCGTCTACGATCTTTTTCAGGGTGCGGTTGATCTCGAGCGCGATGGTGCGCTGTTCCGGCGACAGGTAGACATTGCGGGAGGAGGTGGCGAGGCCGTCCTCGTCGCGGATCAGTTTGCCGGACACCACTTGCACCGGAATATCCAGGTCCCTGACCAGTTTTTTCAGTACCGCCAGCTGCTGGAAGTCTTTCTCGCCAAAAATGGCCATATCGGGCAGGCACTGCAGCAGCAGCTTGGTAACCACTGTGGTCACCCCGTCAAAATGGCCGGGCCGGCTGGCGCCGCAAAGAACTTCCGTCATGCCGGCAATGGAGACAGTGGTCAGGAAACCCTCCGGGTACATTTCTTCCACGGTCGGGGCATAGAGCAGTTCCACACCGGCCTCGGTGAGTTTTTCCGCATCCAGCTTTTCCTGCCGGGGATATTTGTCCAAATCCTCACTGGGCCCGAACTGCTTGGGATTGACGAAAATGCTGACCACCATCCGGTCGCAATCTTTCTGGAGTTGCTTGACCAGGGAAATATGGCCGTGGTGCAGCGCGCCCATGGTCGGGACCAGTCCCACTTTAAGGCCCTGCTGTTTCCATTCACTCACCTGTTGGCGCAGCTCTTTTACTGTTCTGACGATTTTTAGGGGCTCAGACGGCATGACTTCCTCTTTACATAGCCTGATTATTAGCTTGGGGTCGCTTGTAGACGGGCGCGGTCGAAATCCCGCAGCCGGTTAACGCGCATGATATCCTTCAGGGTGATGACATATTCCATACCGCGTTCGGAATATTTATCCAGCGTTTCCACCAGCTTGTGAATATCCAGATGCCCGTTTTGGGTCTGGCGGGCGCGTTCGTCACGAAATTTGCGATAGGCCCGGTGGGTGTTCAGGTTGTGGACATAGCCGAATACGGCCTCGATGGCGTTGGGAAAGCTTTTTATTTTGTGGTTTTTGCCGTCATCCCGCTGTTCCGGGACAAGGCCGTCTGTGCCCCAGGTCCATTGGCCATAGAGGGCATTGCCCTGTTGGGCAAAGCGCGAGGTTCCCCAACCGCTCTCGATTGCCGCCTGGGTGAGGGCGAGCGATGGCGGGACCACGTTGATCCTTTTCCGAAGGGCGTAGAGGTCCTCGGTATTCATTTTATACTGGCGCTGTTTGCGTTGAATCCAGTGCAGCTCCGATGTGCTGGGCACCGTGCCGACCTCGATCTTGCGAATGATTCTTTCCAGCTTCTGCCGGTCGGCGAGGATGGTTTCATTGACCTTCAGAATCAGCGGCAACAGGGTGGAAATAAAGAGCTTTTTCCGTTCCCTGACACTGGACATTGCAGCCAGTTCCGGGGGGAGATCGGCCAGATAAAGCCGCGGGACGCCGGCGATGCCGCGACGGACCGGCCCCAGGTCATAACCATAAGCGGCAAAAAACCTGATGGCGCTGGTGTTTTCGGGGAGCTTTAAATTTTTGACCAAAGTGACTGGCGCCAAATGGTTTCTGCTGCGGTTCACCTGATCAACGGCCAGAGTCAACGGAATTATCACAAAAAACACTATTGCATTGACTGTCAGAATAGTGTTTCTGATAAAGCTTCTGGAACGTTTTATGGAACCTGATGGCATTCGTTCGGGCCTGTCATAATTGCTCTAACCATATGCTTTTAATACTATATAGTTCCATGTTGGCGGGAATGCCAGACTCTCTGCTCAAATAACAGTAACATGCAGAGTCTGAGGCGGGATATTGTAACTTGGTAGAGGTCTGTTGGGCCTTGTAAGGGGAAATTATGGTACAGGAAAGTCCAGCGAGGAAAACCACCGGCGCACATGTGATCGTGGTTGGCAATGAAAAGGGCGGATCGGGCAAGTCGACGACAGCCATGCATGTGGTCGTCAGTTTGCTGAAAAAAGGATTCTCCGTCGCCGTCCTCGATCTGGACGCCCGCCAGAAATCCCTGGCCCGTTATCTGGAAAACCGTCAGAACTATGCCGAACAACACAACCTTAAACTGACCATGCCCGAGGTTCATGTGGTGCCCAAGTCCACTCTGGCCACCAAGGAAGAAATGGACGCCGACGAGATCGAGCGTTTCAACGGCGTGATGGATGGCTTGCGGGGGACAATGGATTTTATCCTGATTGATTGTCCCGGGAGCGACTCCCATCTGTCCCGTATCGCCCATGCGGCTGCCGACACCCTGATTACGCCGATCAACGACAGTTTTGTCGATCTCGATCTTCTGGCCCAGGTCAACCCGGACAATTTCAAGGTGGAGAAACTGAGCCTCTATAGTGAAATGGTCTGGGACGCCAAGAAACGCCGGGCACTGGCGGATCGCGGCAACATCGACTGGATTGTCATGCGCAACCGGACCTCTGCCCTTGACGCGAAAAACAAGCGCCGCGTCCACAAGGCGCTGAAGGAACTGGAAAAGCGGGTCAACTTCCGCTACGTGGCCGGGCTCGGCGAGCGCGTGATCTACCGCGAGATGTTTCCCAAGGGACTGACGCTTGTGGATTTTCGCGATGCGGACAGCGACAAGATGACCATGTCCCATGTGGCGGCCCGCCAGGAAATCCGCCGCCTGATGGATGACCTTAAACTGCCCGGCTGGAATGAAAGTGCTGCTGCGGCAGCAGAATAGGACGGTGCATGCCCCAGCTCCTTCTGATTATCGGCCTGATTATCCTGGTCTTCGTCGCCGTAAATTATTTCAAGCAGGCTGATCCGAAAAAACTGGCAACTCTTTCCCGCTATGTGGTGGCCGCCGTCCTGGCCGGTCTCGGTTTGTTTATTCTTCTGCGGGGTAATGTCTATGTGGCGCTGGTCCTGGCGACCGGCGCCGTGCTGGCCTGGCAGGGTACCCTGTGGAACTATCTCGCCGGCCGGGCCGGGAAAAACGGCGGCAATACGTCGGAAACCAACAGGCGTTCAGGGCGGCCGTCCATGGCCCGGGAAGAGGCGCTCGAAGTGCTCGGCCTCAAGGGTCATCCCACTGTAACGGAAATTAAAGAAGCTCATCATAAACTGATCCGGAAGATTCATCCGGACCAGGGCGGTTCCGATTATCTGGCCATGAAAATAAACGATGCCAGGGATGTCCTTCTGAACGAATATAAATGACAGGAAAATGACGACAGATGGCCCATTCATTCAATCCGACGGTTTTGCGGGAATATGATATCCGGGGTATCGTGGGGGATACCATCAAAGAGCAAGATGCAGAGGCGCTCGGCCGCGCGTTTGGTACACTGGTGCGGCGCAACGGCGGCCGCAAGGTGTGTGTCGGCTATGACGGGCGACTGAGTTCTCCTTCATTGGAAAAAGCATTGGTCAGCGGATTGCTGGCGACCGGCCTGGATGTGATCCGGGTGGGCCGGGGACCGACGCCGATGTTGTATTACTCCGTCTTTGAACTTGATGCCGACGGCGGCATCATGATCACCGGCTCCCACAACCCACCGGACTATAACGGGTTTAAAATGATGATCGGCAAGGAATCCTGCTTCGGCGAACGGATTCAGGAAATCGGCCGTCTGAGCGCCGCAGGCGATCTGGAGAGCGGTGAGGGAACCGCGGCCGACGAGGAAATTTTCGATCGCTATGTGGAGCGGATCCTGTCTGACGTGGATATGGAGAGCCTTGCGCGGGCCGACCTGACGGTGGCCTGGGATACCGGTAACGGGGCCGCCGGCGAAGTGGTCGAGGCGGTGATCAATCGCCTGCCCGGGGAACATATCCTGATCAACGGTGATATTGACGGCACCTTTCCGGCGCATCACCCGGACCCGACGGTGGAGGAGAACCTGGTTCAGCTCCAGGACTGTGTGGCAGAGGAACAGTGCGACCTGGGCCTGGCCTTTGACGGCGACGGGGACCGCATCGGCGCTGTGGACAGCGCCGGACGGATTGTCTGGGGTGACCAGCTTCTGGCCATCCTGAGCCGGGAAGTGCTGGAGGACCAGCCGGGCGCCACCATCATTGCCGATGTAAAAGCCAGCCAGGTGCTGTTCGACCATATCGCCGCCAGCGGCGGCAAGCCGCTGATGTGGAAAACCGGGCACAGCCTGATCAAGAGCAAAATGCACGAAACCGGTGCCCCCCTGGCCGGGGAGATGAGCGGTCATATCTTTTTCAAGCATAAATTCTACGGCTTTGATGACGCCATATATGTGGCCCTGCGGTTGCTCAACGAAGTGGCGCGCACACGTGGCGGCCTCAAGGCCCTGAAGGACAAGCTGCCGCAGGTGATCAATACTCCTGAACTCCGCTTTCCCTGCAGCGAGGAGCGCAAGTTCGATATCGTGCCCGAAGTACACAAGCGGCTGAAGGAAGCCGGCGCCGACGTCAACGATACCGACGGCGTGAGGGTAAATACCGAGGATGGCTGGTGGCTGTTGCGGCCGTCCAACACCCAGGATGTTCTGGTCGCCAGGTGCGAAGGCCGGGATGAGGCTGCGCTCGAGCGCCTGAAGGAAGCGCTTGCGGATCAGCTGCGGGCCAGCGGCATAGAACCGCCAGCCATGTAAACTAATTCCCAATTGTCTGAGGAAACCAAGTGCTGAGGCCGTTTCGGGAAAAAGAAGCGGCCTTCTTCATTGCGCTTGCGTGAAAAAAATATTGCAATGCACAAAATGCTCTTGACATCAATTTCAAAAAATATATATTGAGGATATGTTGCAGCGCACAAAACAGTAATATGTTGTAACATCCCGGTGAGAGTAAGGCTTCCGGGTGTGATGCGTGAACAAATTGGGTTAAGACACTATTATTCGGTTAAGGATATAAACATGACCACTGCCAAGAAAACCACATCTTCCAAAAAAGCTGAAGATGCCGCTACAGAAAGCATCAAAGCTGCACAGGAAACCGTTCAGAAAGCTGTAGAGACCGGCAAAGAAAATATCGAGAAAGCCGTCAAAGCCGGCACTGAGACTGTACAGAAAAACATCGAAAAGACCGTCGAGCTGTCCAAAAAGCAGATGGAAGACGCGACCAAGTCCTATGACGACGCCATTGCCTTCAGCAAAGAAAACTTTGAAGCTGTTATGGCTGCCGGCAACGCTGCTGTGAAAGCCGCCGAAACTGTAAACGGTGAAATTGCTTCCGCTGCCAAGAAAGTCATGGAAGAAAATGTTGAAGCCATGAAGTCTCTGATGGCTGCCAAATCCCCGGCTGATTTCTTTGAAATCCAGGCCAGCCTGATGAAAAGCCGCTACGACGAAATGGTTGCAGAGAGCACTCGTCTGAACGAAGTAGCAACCAAAGCCACAGGCGAAGTGATGGAACCTCTGAAAGCACGTTATGAAGCCGTTGCTGAAAAACTGAACCTGCCGCTGGCTGGCTAATCAGATTTTTCTACTGAGGAATTAAGGCCCGGTTTCCCCGGGCCTTTTTTTATTTGTGCACGTTATATTTCAACGAATAGGTGATTCCATTTACTGTTCGTTAATGCTATAAATTTTACTATTCTAGGATCGATTTTGAGTGATTTTTTATCTTCTTGTATCTTTAAAACCCGTTTCATCGTTCTAACTAGAATATAGTAACCAAAGTGTTTGATGCGATTGGCCAATGAGCGACGAGAACAAGGACGGACAGGGGAATACCGAAACAGGTATTCTGACAAAGACATCGCCGAAGACAAAGAAACCTTCTTTGTACAAGGTCCTGATGCTGAATGACGATTACACGCCCATGGATTTTGTGGTTCACGTACTGCAAACCATTTTCGGCAAGAATGAAACCGAAGCAGTACAAATTATGCTTCAGGTTCACCAGAAAGGGGTTGGAGTGTGTGGCGTATATAGTTTTGAAGTAGCGGAAACCAAGGTGAATAAGGTGGTCGATTATGCTCGCCGAAACCAACATCCGCTGCAGTGTACGCTGGAAAAGGAATAGTAAGCAGTATTGACCATACTTTGAAGATAGGAAATCATCGTGCCGACATTTTCACCTAACCTGGAACGGACTTTACATCGCGCCATCAGCGAGGCCAACAGTCGCAATCATGAATTTGCCACGTTGGAACATCTGCTGCTCGGGCTGCTGGATGACCAGGATGCAGTGGCGGTGCTTCGGGCCTGCGATGTCAACATCCCGCAGCTCCGCGCCGAAATCAAAGCCTATCTCGATGTCGAACTGAAAAATATCGTTACCGATAGCGACGAGGATGCCTCGCCAACCGCCGGTTTCCAGCGGGTGATCCAGCGCGCCATCCTGCATGTCCAGAGTTCCGGCCGGGAAGAAGTGACCGGCGCCAATGTCTTGGTCGGGCTGTTTTCCGAACGGGAAAGCCATGCGGTTTATTTCCTGCAACAGCATGACATGACCCGCCTCGATGCGGTGAGCTATATTTCCCACGGTCTGGCCAAATCGGCCCAGCACAGCGATCCCCGTCCGCCCAGCGGCGCCGAAGATGAGGAAATGATCGACGAAGCCATGGGCGATACGGCGCTCGACAAATATTGTGTCGACCTGAACCAGAAAGCCCGGGACGGCAAGATCGATCCGCTGATCGGCCGCGACGACGAAATCAACCGCACCATCCAGGTGCTGTGCCGCCGCTCCAAAAACAACCCGCTCTATGTGGGCGATCCCGGTGTGGGCAAAACCGCGATTGCCGAGGGCCTGGCCCGGCGCATTGTGGAAAAGGACGTGCCGGATGTGCTGGAGACGGCGACCATCTACAGCCTGGACATGGGCGCGCTTCTGGCCGGTACCCGCTACCGCGGCGATTTTGAGGAACGCCTGAAGACAGTGATCCGCGAAGTGGAAGAGCATGACGGCGCGATCCTGTTTATTGACGAGATCCACACCATTATCGGGGCAGGGGCCACCAGCGGCGGCGCCATGGACGCCTCCAACCTGCTGAAACCGGCCCTGGCCAGCGGCGCCCTGCGCTGTATCGGTTCCACAACCTACAAGGAATTCCGCTCCTATTTCGAAAAGGACCGCGCCCTGCTGCGCCGGTTCCAGAAAATCGATGTGGTCGAACCGACCATCCAGGAAACCAAGGATATCCTCAAGGGGCTGAAAAAATATTTCGAAGAGCATCATGACGTGAAATATTCCGACGACGTGATTGATGCCGCTGTGGAGCTGTCCGCCCGCTATATCAACGAGCGCAAGATGCCCGACAAGGCCATTGATGTGATCGACGAGGTTGGCGCTTCTCAGAAGCTGCTGCCGTCGGCCAAGCGCAAGAAAGTGATTACTGTCGAGGATGTGGAGAATGTGGTCTCCAAAATGGCCCGCATTCCCCCGAAATCAGTGTCCAAGGACGATATGGCCATCCTAAAGAGCCTGGAGACCGACCTCAAGCGTGTGGTCTTTGGCCAGGACAAGGCCATCGAAGTGCTGGCCGATGCCATCAAGCTGAGCCGGGCCGGTCTGCGCGAAGGCGACAAGCCGATCGGTTGTTACCTCTTCAGCGGCCCGACCGGGGTCGGCAAGACCGAAGTCACCAAACAGCTGGCCGGCCTGCTGGGCGTGGAGCTGCATCGGTTCGACATGTCCGAATATATGGAGCGCCATAGTGTGTCCCGCCTGATCGGCGCGCCGCCGGGCTACGTGGGCTATGACCAGGGCGGCCTGCTGACCGATGCCGTGGACCAGTCGCCCCATTGTGTGCTTCTGCTGGACGAGATCGAGAAAGCCCATCCGGACCTGTTCAATATCCTGTTGCAGGTGATGGATCACGGCAAGCTCACTGACAGCAACGGCAAGAAGATCGATTTCCGCAACGTGGTGTTGGTGATGACCACCAACGCCGGCGCGACCGAGATGAGCAAGGAAGCCATCGGTTTCGGCTCCAGTGTCCGCGAAGGTGATGACGAGGAAGCCATCAAGCGCCTGTTCACCCCGGAATTCCGCAACCGCCTGGACGCCATTGTGCCGTTCTCCTCATTGCCGCCGGACGTGATCAACCGGGTTGTCGACAAATTTATCCTGGAGCTGGAAATGCAGCTTGAAGACCGCCAGGTCCACATCGAGCTCACCCCGGCTGCCCGTACCTGGCTCGCCGACAAGGGCTATGACCGCCATTATGGCGCCCGGCCGCTGAAACGGGTGATCCAGGAGCACATCAAGAAACCGCTGGCCAACGAACTGCTGTTCGGCAAGCTGGTCGGCGGCGGCGATGTCACCGTCCGGGTCAAGGACGGCGAGCTCAGCTTCGACATTGTACCTGGCAACCTGCTGCCCAAACCCACTGGCGGCGCCGACAAGCCGGAAGAGCTGGTCAAATAGGACACTGCACGATCAAACCGATTAAAGGGACAGGATTAACCGCCTGTCCCTTTTTTATTTTCTGATATCCCAATCGCAATTCACCCTAGGTTAAGTTTGACCCTGCTAAAGATAGAAGATATCCTTCGGGCGAGGGTAGTGAGAGGAGATATCCGATGAAGACGAAATCATTCATTCTGGCACTGGTGCTGGCAATGGGAAGCATTGCCGGGGTCGCCGCAGCTGCCGAAGACGGGGCAGAAAAGCCCGCCGCGGAAGAACCTGAAGCACTTGCCAAATACGAACGGACCGGAGATGTGCGGAAATGCGTTCCCATAAGCTTCATCGACCATACCCAGGTTCTGGACGACCAGCATATTCTCTTCCATATGAAGGGCAAGAAGATCTACCTCAACAAGCTGCCGCGCCGCTGCCCGCGTCTCGGATTTGAGAAATCCTTCGCCTACAAGGTCAGCATCAACCAGCTTTGCAATGTGGACATTATCACCGTGTTCGATAACACTTCAGGCATCCCGGGGCCGAGTTGCGGCCTTGGCGATTTTGAAGAAGTGAAGAAGAAAGAACAACCCGAAGAGGGCGGCGCTCAGGAGTAAGTCTGTCCGGCCTTTTCTGTTCAGCCTTTTTTGAACGGGGTGAAATGTTCCAGAAAGTCCATTTCACCTTCCACCTGGCCCCGTTCCTGGCGCAGGAAACGATCTATCGCCTCGCGGAAGCTTTCATCGCCAATCCAGTGCGCGCTATAGGTCTTTGACGGCACATAGCCTCGGGCCAGTTTATGTTCGCCCTGTGCGCCGGCCTCCACCTTGGCAAGGTCCTTCTCAATGGCATAGTCGATGGCCTGGTAGTAGCAGACCTCGAAATGCAGGAAGCGATGATCTTCTATGGCCCCCCAGTAGCGGCCATACAGTGTATCATCGCCCACCAGGTTCAGCGCCCCGGCCATATAGTGACCGGCGCGCCGGCACATGACCAGCAGGATCCGGTCCGCGAGGCTCTCCCCGAGCCGGCTGAAAAACTCCCGGTTGAGGTAGGGCCGTCCCCATTTGCGGTTGGCCGTATCCATATAGAAGCTGAAATAATGGTCCCAGTGCTCCTCTGTGATCTCTTTACCAGTCAGTCGCTCGATGGTGACGCCGCCCGAGAGCGCTTCCCGGCGTTCCTTGCGGATATTCTTGCGCTTGCGCGACGAGAGGGCGGCGAGAAAGTCGTCAAAGCTCTGATAACCGTCATTGAGCCAGTGGAACTGCTGGTCCTGGCGTTGCAGCATGCCGCAGTCGGCCATCAGCTGCCACTCGTCTTCCGGCGCGAAGGTGACATGCAGGGAGGACAGGTCCAGGTCCTGGCAGCGCTGGATCGCGGCCCGGGTCAGCAGGCGGCCGGTCTCCTGCCGGTCCGCGGCCGGATGCACCATCAGCCGCGGGCTGGTGACCGGGCTGAAGGGGACGGAGCTCTGCAGTTTGGGATAATAACGCCCGCCGGCGCGCTCGTAAGCGTTGGCCCAGCTGTGGTCAAAGACATATTCGCCGTAGGAATGGCTTTTCAGATACAGCGGCATGACCCCGATGACCCGGTCATTATCCTCAATAATGATGTGCTGGCCGAGCCAGCCGGTCTCGGCCGTGGCGCAGCCGCTGGCTTCCAGCGCCCGGAGGAATTCATGGGAAACAAAGGGGTTGTGGCCGCTGTCCGCCTGCAGGGCGCAGGCGTTCCAGCTTTCGGCATCGATCTTGGAAAGACTGTCGATAATGCGGACGGTGGCCATAGGGTATCGTCTTTCCTATCCTAATAAATCACATTAGGAAATTTCGATAAGTGCATCAATTTCCACAGGAACATTAAGGGGAAGAGCGTTGGTGCCGACAGCAGAACGGCTGTGTTTCCCTTCCTCGCCAAACACTTCCACCATCAGGTCGGAGGCGCCGTTGACGATGCCCGGCTGGCCGCCGAAGCCGTCGATGCAGTTGACAAAGGCGCCCAGCTTGATAATCCGGCGCACCCGGCTGAGATTCCCGTCGCAGGCCGCCCTGGCCTGGGCGATGATGTTGATGGCACAGAGGCGGGCGGCCTCTCTGGCGGTTTCCTCATCCACGTCCTGTCCGACCTTGCCGACAAAGGCGAGTTTGCCGTCTGCGCCCATGGGGATCTGGCCGGAGATGGACACCAGGGTGCCGCTGGCCACATAGGGGACATAATTGGCAACCGGTTTGGCAGGGGTAGGCAGGGTAATGCCGAGCTCGGCAAGGCGTTGTTCGTAGATGTTGGTCATGATGGTCTTCCGGAAAGTTATTCTTACCGGAAGACATTACCGTTCTTGAGCGGACTTGAAAAGACCCGAGCAGGGCTGCAGGCGCAATTATTCGGCCATAGCGCCGACTGCCATAATTTGGGACAGGTCCTCTTTCGCCCGGCGGCGCGCCCTTTTATCGAAATACATCTGTTCGTCGGCCTGGTTCAGGATGTCTTCGCGGTTGCTGTCCGGTGTGATGCGGGCAATGCCGAAGCTGGCGCCCGCCCGCAGGGTCAGGCCTTCGAACTCAAGCGGGCTTTTCTCCAGTCGGCGACGGATGTAGAGCAGGTGAGCGGCAGAAAACTGCTTGCTGTCGCAATGGCTGAGCAACAGGCCGAACTCATCGCCGCCGAGGCGACCGGCATAGTCGGTCTGGCGGATCGAGCCCTTGAGCAGGTGAGCCACATGGCGGATCAGGGCGTCGCCGGCGGCGTGGCCATAGCTGTCATTGATTTCCTTGAAGTTATCCAGGTCGATGTAAACAAACAGCCCCGGTTCGGCATGGCGCCGGTTGCGGGCGACGGCATGATCCAGTTCCATCTCCAGCCCGCGCCGGTTCAGCAGTCCTGTCAGCGGATCACTGATGGCGAGCGATTCCAGCTCCTCGATCTTGCGGTTCTGCTCGGCGATGGTCTGTTCGGCTTCGACCGCAAAGTCGAGGATTTCAGTCAGCAGGGACCAACTGCCGGTGGTCAGGCCGGCAGGGGATACGCGGAACTTTTCGATCAATTCACCGGCCATGCGGGTCATGGCATCATTATATTTCGCACCGTTCCGAAGAGACGTGCCGTCCGCTGTAGGCAGGGAAATATGGGTCATGATGTTGTCCTCACTCTATAAATACTTATCTCCGCTTCACTACATCGCAAGGAGTGTGCCAACATATTAAGTTATTGAATTTAAGAGGTAAAATGGAGAAAGAGAATATGGATCGAGGTGGGGCCGGAAATATCTGCCGCCCGGAAGCGGCAAAAAATTCGGGAATATGGTTAATATTCAGAGGTTTCTACCCTTTTTGATCACATCCGATCCGAAGCGGCCGCGGATCTTGTCCATGGCCTTTTCCGCTTCCAGTTTCCGGGTCTTGCCGCTGTCCACCAGGTCCGGCTGATCGGCGCCGTCTTCGCTGCACAGGTTGCCGACGCCGATGCCGATCAGGCGGTATTCCAGGCCCTGGCATTCCGGCTTCAACAGATGTAACCCGGTCTCGAAGATGGTTTCCGCCATGCGGGTCGGGCTGTCCAGAGACAGGGAACGGCTGACCTGGCGGAAGTTGGCGGTTTTGAGCTTGAGCGTGACGGTCCAGCCGGCCAGCTGTTTGGCCTTGAGCCGGCCGGAGACTTTCTCACACAGCGGCCAGAGCAGCTTGCGCAGGGTCTGATAGTCCGCAATGTCCGTGTCCAGGGTGATCTCGTTGGAGATGCTTTTGACCTTGCTTTCAGAACTCACGATGCGCACGTCCTCGCCGCGACTGAAGTGATATAGCCGTTCCCCGAGAATGCCGTAAGCCTTCATCAGGTCATGCTTGCCCATATGCTGCAACTGGCCGATGGTGGTGATGCCGCTGCGTTTCATCTTGGCCTGGGTGACTTTGCCAACGCCCCACATCTTGGAAATGGGCTGGCGGGCCAGGAAGGACGGCGCCTCGGCCCGACCGATCACGGAAAAGCCACGCGGTTTGTTGAGGTCAGAAGCCATTTTGGCGAGAAATTTATTATAGCTCAGCCCCACCGAGACGGTGATGCCGATTTTGTCCTCGATCTGCTTTGCCGCCCGGGCGAGGCTTGCCGCCGCCGTGGCGTGGTGCAGTTTCTCCGTGCCGGTGAGGTCGAGGAACGCCTCGTCTATGCTGAGCGGTTCCACCAAGGGGGTCAACTGGTCAAAGATTTCCCTGATTTCGGCGCTGACGGCGGCATATTTTTTCATGTTCGGCGGCATCACGACGGCATTGGGGCACAGTCTATTGGCCTTGAACATGGGCATGGCGGAATGGATGCCAAACCCCCGGGCGAGGTAACAGGCTGTGGAGACCACCCCGCGATGTCCGCCGCCGATGATCAGGGGTTTGCTGAGCAGGTCCGGATTGTCACGCTTTTCGATGCTGGCATAAAAGGCGTCGCAGTCGATGTGGGCGATGGTGAGCCCGAAAAGCTCTTCATGGCGGAGCTGGCGCGGGCTGTCGCAACGGGGGCAGGGGCCATCGCACTCCCGCTCATATTCATGGAAACAGTCGCGACAGACCGTCTGCATGTCAGCTGTCCTGGCCCAACGGCCACAGCCAGGCCGCGCCGCGCACACCGCTCGAGGTGCCGTGTTTGGCCCTTCGCAACGGAGTATCGCAATGGTCCGAGAAGACATATTCCTGCCACAGGTGGGGGATGTGTTCGTAAAGACTGTCGATCTGCGACAGGCCGCCGGCCAGCACGATCACTTCCGGGTCAAGGATATTGATGACATGGGCCAGGGCGCGGGCGAGGCGCAGTTCATAGCGTTCAACCAGGTCGCGGCAGTGTGTCTCCCCGGCCAGCGCCCGGTTGACGATTTCCTCAGGCGGCAGCTGGTCCGGATGCTGGCTCTGCAGGCCGGGACCGGACAGGAAGGTTTCAATACAGCCGGTCCGGCCGCAATAGCACGCCGGGCCGGGCCATTCGCCTTGGGCCAGGTCCGGCCAGGGCAGGGGGTTATGGCCCCATTCGCCGGCAATGGCGTTGCGGCCGACCAGCGGCTGGCCGTTCATATACAGGCCGGCGCCGACCCCGGTGCCGATGATCACGGCAAAGACGGTTTCCGCGCCGGCGGCCGCGCCGTCCACCGCTTCCGAGACGGCCAGGCAGTTGGCGTCATTTTCCACCCGGACGTCCCGTTCCAGCAGCTTTTCCAGATCCTGCGGCAGCGGCTGGCCGTTGAGCCAGGTGGAGTTGGCATTTTTGACCAGGCCGGTGCGCGGCGAGATGGCGCCGGGGATACCGACGCCGACCGTGCCGCGGAGGCCGAGGATATGTTCGGTGGACCCGACCAGATGCCGGATGGTTTTCAGGGTGGCCTTGTAATCATCTTTCGGTGTGGCAACCCGTTCCCGGTGCAGGATATCGCCGTCATCCTCCAGGGCAATGACTTCTGTCTTGGTGCCGCCGAGGTCGATACCGATGCGCATCTATTTCAGGTCCCCGATATGGCCCATGACCAGCTCGCGGATATGATCCCAGTCTTCACAGCGATGATGACTGTCCCCGGCCTTCTCCACCAGCTTGCCGAGGGCTTCGTCAGCCACATAATGGAGCCGGAAAGAGTCCGGCACATGCTCCGCCACCGACGTGATGTGCCGGGAAATATCATCAATGAAAACAACGGGATGGCTGATACCGCTTGAAATTTCCGCCACTGCCGGACCTTTCGGGCCGCTGTTGGTGACGATTGGGTGGTGAATGTCGTGTTTCCTGAACAGGCTGCGTCGTCGTTCACCAAACTGATGGGGCAGATTGGTCAGGACCACGATCTGGCAATGTGCCGACAGGGCGTCCAGATTTTCCCGGGCGCCGGGCACAAGGTCCTGCTGGTCGACCGAATAATCGAAAAACTCCTCCAGCAGGACGGGCATTTGCTCTTTGGGCAGCAGTTTGTCGGTGTTTTTGTCGCGGATGTTGCCATACAGGGCATAGCCTTCTTCCGCCATATAGAGGTCCCGTGATGCCAGGTAGCGTTTGAAAATATCGGCAAAATCCAGCAAAACCTCATCTGCGTCTGTGACCAGCAGCGGCCGGGTCGGATCAAGGTTTAGACTTTTGATTTGTGTAATCGCATGTTGCATGGCAATATAACTTTTAGATGTTTTTTAGATATTCAGCCCCGGGCAGAGACAGCCGGGCCCGGGCCGGGCGATCAGGGGGCATGTTGCGGCTGTCGCAGAAAGCAAGCAGCCTCTTCTCGTCCTGCAGCAGGAAATCCAGGACGCTGCCCAGAACGGAAGGATCTCCGGCGGCGGCGGTCAGGGTTTCCCGGTCAAAGCCGGAAAGTCGCAGAAAGGCAATAAAGGCCTGTTCGTCTTCGGCAATGAAGGTCAGAGCCTCCAGGGCAATAAGTTCAGCCTGTTCCTGCATCATGGGGCTTGTTCCGGTTTGTAGAGAGGAATATAAGTATTTCTTGTTAAATGACTATATCTTGTTAACTGCTTTTTCATAAGATGTTGTTATACAACGAGGCAAAGGTTAATAAATATTCGGCAATTCAGTGACAAAATGCCCAACGATAAATGAAGTACGGGACAGATTATGCCTAAAAAGATTTTAGTAGTGGAAGACAACGAACTCAATATGAAACTCTTCTGTGACCTTCTGGAAGCTCACGGTTACGAGACTATTCAGACTCAGGAAGGCATGAAGGCGCTTGAACTTGCACGTACTGAAAGCCCGGACCTTATTCTCATGGATATTCAGCTTCCGGAGGTATCGGGCCTGGAAGTAACCAAATGGATCAAGGAAGACGATGACCTGAGGTCCATTCCGGTGATTGCCGTGACGGCATTCGCCATGAAGGGGGACGAGGAAAAAATTCGCGACGGTGGCTGTGAGGCTTATATCGCCAAGCCGATTTCCGTTAGCCAGTTTATTGAAACCGTCAAAAAATTCGCAGGATAACGCCCCGGTATGACCGCCCGAGTACTTGTTGTTGATGATGTCGTCCAGAATGTGAAGTTGTTGGAAGCCAAGCTTTCCAGCGAATATTTTGACGTCCTGACGGCCATGAACGGCGAAGAGGCGCTGGAGGTGATCGATAAAGAGCAGCCGGATATCGTACTGCTGGATGTGATGATGCCCGGCATGGACGGTTTCGAAGTCTGCCGCCGCATCCGCGAAAATCCCAAATCAGCCCATATTCCGGTGGTTATGGTGACCGCCCTTGACCAGCCCAAGGACCGGGTCGCGGGCCTGGAAGCCGGGGCCGATGATTTCCTGACCAAGCCGGTGCAGGATACGCCGCTGTTTGCCCGGGTGCGTTCCCTGGTGCGCCTGAAAATGCTCATGGACGAGCTCAGGATGCGCGAATCCACCGGCGAGAATTTCGGCGTCAATCTGTCCAATGAAACCGGTCCGGTCAGTATCGCCAACGCCAAGGCCCTGTTGATAGAGGATTACGGCCGGGTCGCCGACCGCATTGGTCGCTATCTGGGTGACCTGGTGCAGGTGGATGTGGATGATGTGGAAAGCGGCGAGATCACGACGCCGAACCTGGAAAAATACGACCTGTTTATCATCAGCCTGAGTCTGAAAAATGTGGACGGGTTGAGATTGTGCTCGCTGCTCCGCTCGACGGAAAAGACCCGCCACACGCCGATTCTGGTGCTGGTGGATGAAGGCGACGACAACCAGATGGTCCGGGCCATGGAAATCGGGGTCACCGATTACATCACCCGTCCCATCGACAGTAACGAACTGGTGGCCCGCACCAAGTCCCAGCTGCGCCAGAAGCGCTATGCCGCCCGTCTGCGCCGCAACATGAAGAAAAGCATGGAAATGGCCATGACTGACGCGGTCACCGGCCTGTACAACCGCCATTTCCTGTCCTCGCATCTGGACAACCTGATGTCGCCGGACAATGACAAGCGCTCCAACGTCTCGCTGCTGATGATGGACCTGGACCATTTCAAGATCATCAACGACACCTACGGCCATGCCTCCGGCGACGAAGTGCTGCATGAATTTGCCAAACGCATCAGCAACAATATCCGCGGTATTGATCTGGCGGCCCGCTTCGGCGGCGAGGAATTCGTCGTGGTCATGAATGAAACCGATCTGGAATTCGCCTATTTTGTCGCCGAACGCCTGCGCCGCAGTGTCGCCGAGGTGCCGTTCGAAATTTCCGGTTCCGAGGAACCGATCAACGTGACGGTCAGTATCGGCATCGCCCGCACCGGAGAGAGCCGCCAGTCCAGCACCAAGCTGCTGGTTGCCGCCGATGAGGCTCTGTATCAGGCCAAAAACGGTGGCCGCAACAAAGTCTGCACCATCGAAGACTAGGTCTCAGACCATCTTTTTGGGGTTAACCCACTGGTCGAACTCTTCCGCTGTCACCAGCCCCAGATCCTGGGCCGCTTCCCGCAACGTGATCTTTTCCGCATGGGCCTTCTTGGCGATCTTCGCGGCATTGTCATAGCCGATATGGGGATTAAGCGCAGTGACCAGCATCAGCGACTGTTCCAGCAGTTCGGTGATGCGTTCCTCATTGGCTTCGATTCCGACCAGGCAGTTGTCGGTAAAGCTCAGGCAGGCGTCCGTGAGCAGGCGGATTGACTGCAGCACATTATAAATGATCACCGGCTTGAAGGCATTGAGTTCGAAATGGCCGCCTGCGCCGGCCACCGTGACGGCGACATGATTGCCCATCACCTGGGCCGCGACCTGGGTCAGGGCCTCGCACTGGGTCGGGTTGACCTTGCCCGGCATGATCGAGGAGCCGGGTTCGTTGGCGGGCAGGATCAGCTCGCCAAGGCCGGAGCGCGGCCCGCTGGCGAGGAAGCGGATGTCGTTGGCGATCTTCATGCAGCCGGTGGCGATGACATTGAGTACGCCGGACAGCTCCACCAGCGCATCGTGGGCGGCAATGGCCTCGAATTTATTCTTCGCGCTGGTAAAGCTGAAGCCGGTCTCCCGGTTGATATTTTCGACAAACAGCCGGGCGAAATCCGGGTGGGCGTTGAGGCCGGTGCCGACCGCGGTGCCGCCCTGGGCAAGCTCCATCACGCGCGGCAGGCTGTCCTGGAGCCGGGCAAGGCCGAGCTCCATCTGCCGCTGATAGCCGGAGAACTCCTGTCCCAGGGTAACAGGAGTCGCATCCTGGGTATGAGTTCGTCCAATTTTGACAATAGAAGCAAACTCATCTGACTTTTTCTTAAGGTGATGCATAAAGTGAACCAGGGTCGGAATCAGCCGTTCCTCGACCTGCAGGGCTGCCGCCAGCGACATGGCCGTCGGGAAGCTGTCGTTGGAGCTCTGGCCTTTGTTGACATCGTCATTGGGGTGGACCGGTTCCTTGCCGCCGCGCGTGCCGGTGAGGATCTCGTTGGCCCGCCCGGCAATCACTTCATTGGCGTTCATGTTGCTCTGGGTGCCGGAGCCGGTCTGCCACACCACCAGCGGGAACTGGTCAAGCATTTTTCCAGATATGATTTCCCCGGCGGCTTTGATAATCGCCTTGCCTTTGGCTTCACCCAGCAGTCCGAGCTCCATATTGGCAAGGGCGGCACATTTCTTTTGCAGGGCCAGAGCCCGGATCAGCGGCGCCGGCATCTTTTCGCCGCCGATTTTGAAATTCTCCAGCGAGCGCTGGGTCTGGGCGCCCCAGTAGCTGCCGGCCGGCACTTCAATGGCGCCGAGGCTGTCTGTTTCTGTGCGGGTCTCAATCATGGTCTGCTCCTCATCCCGGAACTTTTTTCAAAGCATAAGCCAATACCGCGCCGCGAAAAAGGAAGATTTCCCCAAGCTGCTCTCTGGCCACGGTGGATGCTTCGGGGTACACTCGGACAAAGGCAGGGGAACCGGGAGCTTTCAATGAACGGACAACAGCCTATGATCCTCGCCCTGGACCAGGGCACCACCAGCAGCCGGGCGATTGTGTTTGACAATCGCGCCACTGTTATCGCCCAGGCCCAGCAGGAATTTCCGCAGCTCTATCCCGGCGACGGCATGGTCGAACACCGGCCCGAGGACCTGTGGGAGGTGACCTACCGGGTGGCGCGCATGGCGGTCAGGGAAGCCATCGACCGCGGCGGCCGCATTGCCGCCCTCGGCCTCACCAACCAGCGGGAAACCACGCTGATCTGGGACCGGGATACGGGCGAGGCGATCCATAACGCCATCGTCTGGCAGGACCGGCGTACCGCCGGCCTGTGCCGGGACATGAAGGCGGCCGGGCAGGAACCGGAGATCACCAAGCGCACCGGCCTGCTGCTTGATCCCTATTTTTCCGCCAGCAAGATCAAATGGATCCTCGACAATGTGGACGGGGCGCGGGAGAGGGCCAAAAAGGGAAAGCTCGCCTTCGGCACCGTCGACAGCTACCTGATCTGGAAACTGACCGGCGGCAGGGTCCATGCCACCGACGCCACCAATGCCAGCCGCACCAGCCTGTTCAACATCCACAGCCAGCAATGGGATGAGGAACTGCTGCTGATGTTCGCCATTCCCAAAAGCCTGCTGCCGGAGGTGCGGGACTGCGCCGCTGACTATGGCGTGACGGCCAGGGGCCTGTTTGACGAGGCGATCCCGATCAGCGGGGTGGCCGGCGACCAGCAGGCGGCTGCCTTCGGCCAGTGTTGTTTTGCGCCGGGCGATATCAAAAGCACCTACGGCACCGGCTGCTTTATGCTGCTCAATACCGGCGCTGACGCCGTGACGTCACAGAATAGATTATTGACTACAGTGGGATACAGGCTCAAGGGGCAGGTGAGTTATGCGCTGGAGGGCTCGATCTTTGTCGCGGGGGCGGCGGTGCAGTGGCTCCGGGATCAGATGAAATTCATCAAAACTGCCCCGGACAGCGAGGGGGTGGCGAGGTCGCTCGGCGATAATGCCGGGGTTTACCTGGTGCCGGCCTTTACCGGCCTTGGCGCGCCGCACTGGCAACCGGAGGTGCGGGGGGCGCTGTTCGGCATGACCCGGGCCACCGGCCAGGCGGAGATCGTCCGCGCGGCGCTGGAATCGGTCTGTTACCAGACTGCCGACCTGCTCGCCGCCATGCAGCAGGACGGTGTGGCGCCGGGCCGCCTGAAGGTGGACGGCGGCATGGTCGGCAATGACTGGGTGTTGCAATATTTGTCAGATATCCTCGGCCTGGAGGTCAGCCGTCCCCGGGTCATGGAAACCACGGCGCTGGGGGCGGCTTTTCTTGCAGGGATTAAGGCAGGTATTTTTGGCGGGCCGGAGGAGATCGGCAAGGTCTGGCAGCAGGAACAACAGTTCAGCCCGGCCATGGCGGAGCTGGAGCGGGTCCGCCTGCTGTCCGGCTGGCAGCGGGCGGTGAATGCGGCCAAGGTATTTTCGGAATAAATATGGCCGTCATCCCCGCGCAGGCGGGGATCCAGACAATGGCGGCGGCAGACGATATGTTTTATAATGGGACTGGATTCCTGCCTCCGCAGGAATGACGAATGGGGGAAGGGCTATGTTTAAGAAACTGATTTTACCATTTTTCACTCTGCTATTTTTCTGTTGGGGGTGTTTGGCTACTTATTTTGTGTATTTACTGGTTCAGGATCCGGTGAAAGACTCGGTTGAGGAATTAACGGGTCAAGATTTCTCATTTTGGGACGAGGCGAAATATACCGAAAGCGTCAACGATTTTAAAAACGGCTACTTTGGCAAAGTATATGTTTTTGACTACCCGGATTTTAGGTCTTTTCCGGGGTGCGAAACTAGAAATATTGAAGAACTGGCGAAAGTGAACTTTCATGTTTCCCAAGGGTCTCCGCTCGGCATAAGAGCCTTTTTACCACTAAATGGGCCAGTATGCATAGCTTATACGAAACCGTTGCCAACGGATGAGTCTGAACGTGAAGGAATAGAAGTGGAGCTGTTTATAAGTCACAAAAATGGAGTTGTATATCTGAACGAATTTTGAGTTCTATCTTGAAAATAAAACTCAAACTTTTCATCGCCCTGCCTTCGCAGGAATGACAAAAGGGGAAAAGGCATGCCCAGGAACATCCTGATCATCGACGGCCATCCGGACCTGGCGGACCATCTGTGCCATGCCTTGGCCGAGGCGTATGGGGAGGGCGCCCGGGACGGCGGCCATGACGTGCGCACCCTCAAGGTGTCGACGCTCGACTTTCCCATACTGCAGTCCATGGAGGATTATTACCACGGCGCGCCCTGTCCCGCCATTCATACCGCCCAGAAGGATATCGACTGGGCCGATCATATCGTCCTTATCTTCCCGCTGTGGCTCGGCGGCCTGCCGGCGTTGTTCAAGGGCTTTCTCGAGCAGACATTGCGCCCCGGTTTCGCTTATGAAAGCAAGGAGGGCGGCTGGCCGGTCAAGAAACTGAAGGACAAATCGGCCCGGATTGTGGTGACCATGGGCATGCCCGCCTTCGCCTACCGCTGGTTTTTCATGGCCCACAGCCTGAAGAACCTGAAACGCAATATCCTCAAGTTCTGCGGCATCAGCCCGGTCCGCGACACCCTGTTCGGCATGGTCGAGGCGGTTAGCGACGACAAGCGCAAGGGGTGGATTGAGAAGATGCGCGAGATGGGAAGAGGGGGGGAGTGAAAATCAGAATACTAATTTTCATCAGTTTCTAGTTCGCTGAGAATGGCCTGTAACTTCTCTGGATCATCCAGTTCAGACGGATCACTCAAATACATCTTAATCAATTGACGATTGTCTAACCCCTTGTTACTTAGACCAATGTCATCTCTGATAGCGCGATATAATTCATCCAAGCAAAAAAACATATTCCCCTTACCAGTGCTGGACATCTCGCTAAATTTTAAAGTGGCGTTTATAACTTGGGGGGAACCCCAAAGCATAATGTTGGTTTTGAACTCCACTAGGTATTTGACAAGTTCTTGCTCGCTGGGAGGAGTGATATCTACATTATCACTATTGCCAACTATCATTTTGGCAACAACATCAAGGAACTCTTTATAGAATTCTACTTTTATGGAGCGATGCGCTTCATCAGCAGCTCTTTTCCTTAGCTGAATTTGTGTAAGGAAAACCCCGCCTAATCCCACAAGAACAGTTGCGATAGCACCAACTACAGCAGCGAATACGGAGGGGTCGGCTTCGCTGAGAAAATGAAAAAACTTACTAAACAGTAGCCAAGCGAAATAACCTATGCCGCCTAGAAGAGCTATGGCCAAAGCAATGTTTAGTGCCTTTTTTAGCCAAGCCATCACTCTGAATCCTTGTCTTTTAAATAGAAAATAACGTTACATATTATACTTATAAGTGCTTTTTTGTGAAGCGTGAATGCTACTCGTCCGAATATCTTGTAATTATACGGGAGTATTTGTTTCTCTAATTCATAAACGAAATCTGGCCCGGAAAATTCCACTAAATCGTAAAGAAGTGACAGATGGTGGAAAAATATTTTCCATGGTTAATAACACGTAAATAGAATATTAAGACTTTTCTGCTATAGTAGAGCATCATTAGAGAAAGGGCTGGCGCTTGTGTGCGTCGGGCCCTTTTTTGTTTTAAACCCTTATTTTATAGAGAGTTATATATGATAAATTTAAAATATGACAACCATTGTAAGCACTACAAGATTGCTTTAAATATTTTGATGTTTTCCCATAAAGATTGGTGCGGAAGGTTTTTCGAAGCAATTGAACATATTGATTCAATGGGGCTAAAAGACTGGCCTGATGGTCTTTATGAAAGATATAGGAAATGCGCTGAAGGTGTTGCAAAACTAAAAGAACAATTAAGAGATAGAGGGCAAACCGAAGAGGACCTTAAAACGCAATTCTACGATATTGGGTATGAATTCTCAGATATATATCTTGATCTTGAAAGGGCTAATCAAAGTAGCAGCTGCCGACGAACTCTGATCAGTCACTAGGTATTCCACAAACGAAAACCGGCCGGGGACAACTCCACCGGCCGGCTCGACAAATTCGGTCAGGAACCAAAATCTTATTTGATTTTCGCTTCCTTGAATTCCACATGCTTGCGCACAACGGGGTCATATTTGCGCATGACCATTTTTTCCGTGATGTTGCGCGGATTCTTTTTGGTGACGTAAAAGTAGCCTGTGCCAGCTGAGCTGACGAGTTTGATTTTTACACTTGCGGGTTTTGCCATTGTTCTGGTCCCGTTTCCTTAAGCTATCAGGCCCAAAGCACTTCAGGCCTTAAAATTCTACAAAATTGATTGAGCGGAAAATACAGTTATTGCGGCTGAAGTCAAGAGCAGATCAGGGATTTCCCCCAAAAAAAACTCCTCCAGGCCGCTTTACCGCTGTCTCCGGCCCCCGGGCGATGGTTTTGCCCGCCCTTTGGGGCTTTTTTGCGGCTTTGCCCGGCCGCGCCGGCCTCTGGTTTTAGCCCCCTTGCGCCCCGCCTGCAGCAGTTCCTCGTCGATCAGTTCCAGCATCAGCCCGCCGGTGACCGGATTCGCTTCCCGGAGCCGGACCGTGACCTTGTCGCCCAGCTGGTAGACGATATTGGTATATTCCCCTTCCAGCATGTGCAAATCGGGATCATGGCGGAAATAGTCGCCGACCAGGGAGGAGACCGGCACCAGGCCGTCGCCGCCGCTTTCCAGCAGGGTGACAAACAGGCCGGCGCGGCTGACGCCACTGATGGTGCCGTCAAACATATCGCCCACATGATCCTTCATATAGGCGGCCACATAACGATCAAGCGATTCCCGCTCCGCCAGCATGGCGCGGCGTTCGGTATCGGAGATATGCTGGGCGGTTTCCTCGAACTGCGCCCGGTCTTCCTTGCTCAGTCCGTCGTCGCCGAGCTTGAGGGCGCTGACCAGGGCCCGGTGCACCATCACGTCGGAATAACGGCGGATCGGCGAGGTGAAATGGGCGTATTCCGCCAGCGACAGGCCGAAATGGCCGAGGTTGTCGGGGGAATAGACCGCCTGAGACTGGGTCCGCAGAATCACGGTGTTGATCACTTCCTCCTGCGGCGTGTCGTCGACCTTGCGCAGGATGGTGTTGAACACCCTGGGCTTCATCACCTGGCCCCTGGCGAGGCTGTAATCCAGGCTCTCGAGGAATTCGCGGAGCGCCTCCAGTTTTTCCAGGCTCGGCGGCTCGTGCACCCGGTACATGCAGGGCCAGTCCTTGTGCCTGAGCTGCTGGGCGGCGCTCACATTGGCCTGGATCATGAATTCCTCGACCAGCTTGTGGGCTGGCAGCACAATGCGGGGCACAATGCTTTCAATATGGCCGTCTTCGCCAATGGTGACCTTGCGCTCGAGCATTTCCAGCTCCAGCGGCTCGCGGTGATGGCGGCCCTTCATCAGGCAGTCAAAGGCGCCCCACAGCGGCTTGATCACTGTATCCATAATCGGCTTGGCCCTGTCGCTGACGTCGCCATCAACCGCCCGCTGATATTCTTCGTAAGAGAGGCCGGCGGCGGAGCGCATCAGGCCGCGTACGAATTTATGGCGCAGTTTTTTGCCGTTTTTCGCGAACCACATGTGCACGGCCATGCAGTAGCGGTCCTCGCCCTCCTTGAGCGAGCACAGGCCGTTGGACAGCCTTTCGGGCAGCATGGGGACCACCCGGTCGGGGAAATAGACGCTGTTGCCCCGTGTGCGGGCGTCCTTGTCCAGCGCCGAGCCGGGCCGCACATAGCGGGCCACGTCGGCAATGGCGACAATCACATGCCAGCCGCCTTCATTGTTGGGATCCTTGTCCAGCTCGGCCCAGATGGCGTCGTCATGGTCGCGGGCGTCAAACGGGTCAATGGTGACCAGCGGAATCCCGCGCAGGTCCTCGCGGCCCGGCTCCATGGCCGGGACTTCGGACTTGTCGGCTTCCTTGACCGCCTCGTCGCTGAAATCCACCGGAATGCCGTGGGCGTGGACCGCAATCAGGCTGATGGAGCGCGGTTCGTCCATGGCGCCGAGGCATTCGCGCACCCGGGCCGGCTTCGGTTCGCCCCGGGCCCGGCGGGCCTTGCGGGTTTCGACCATGACCAGTTCGCCGTCCTTGGCGCCCTGCCAGTCCTTGCGGCCGATCACATAGGTGTCGCGGTTTTTCTTGTCGGTGGGGACAACGATGGCGATATTGTCGTCCTGCTGGCGGAAAAAGCCCATCACCAGGCCGCCGCTGCTTTCCAGCTTGCGGATGATTTTGGCCACATAGCCGGACTTGTTGTCGCGGTCGCGGCTGAGCCGGGCCAGGACCCGGTCGCCGACGCCGATATGGCCCTTGGTTTCATGGGCGTGCAGGATAATTGCTGGCGGCGGGCCTTCCTCTTCCCAGCTTGTCGGCTGGGCCTTGAGGTCGCCCATCTTGTCGAGCCCGGTGATTTCAATCACCGAGACCGGCGGCAGGCCGTCATCGGGGTGGATCTGTTTTTTATGGCCTTTTTTCAGCAGGCCTTCGTCCTTCAACTCCTTCAACATATGTTTCAGGAGGATGCGGTCTTCGCCGCGCACGTGAAAGGCCCGGGCAAGCTCTCGTTTTGTCTGCCTGTCCGGGTTGTTCCTGAGGAACTCGAGTACCTCTTCCCGGGTCGGGAAGGGGATGTGTTTTTTATCTGTCATTTTTTCCTGCGCCGGTCAGGCGCTTTTTTTCTTGCGTGTGCTTTTCTTTTTGCCTTTGGCGGCACGCGCCTTCAGAAGCTCAACGGCTTCTTCCATTGTTATTGTCTGGGGGTCTTTATCCTTGGGAATTGTGGCATTTATACGTTTATGCTTCACATAGGGGCCGTAACGGCCGTCCATGACCATTACAGGTTCCTTGTCCTCGGGATGGGGACCCAGTTCTTTCAGCGCCTCGGGCGCTTTCTTTTTCTTCGCGCCTTCGGCGATCAGTTCCACAGCCCGGTTGATGCCGAGCGTGAAGACCTCTTCCGGATCCTTGAGGCTGACAAAGACCCGGTTATGGGCCACATAGGGACCGTAGCGGCCGATGGCGGTTGTGATCGGTTCGCCGTCTTCCGGATGCTTGCCCACTTCACGGGGCAGGGACAGCAGCTTGAGCGCCCGCTCCAGATCGACGCTGTCCGGCGACATGCCCTTGGGGATGCTGGCGCGCTTTGGTTTTTCCTTTTTGTCGACCGGCTCGCCGAGCTGGATATAGGGACCGAAACGGCCGGTGCGCACGGTGACTTCCATGCCGCTTTCCGGATCAATGCCCAGGACTTTCGGGCCTTCCTCGGCCGCTTCCTCGCCATTTTCGCCGTTGCCGGTTTTCATATGGCGGGTGTAATCACAGTCCGGATAGTTGGAGCAGCCGATAAAGGCGCCGAACTTGCCGGTCTTGAGGCTGAGCTGGCCTTCCTTGCATTTGGGGCAGCTGCGCGGATCGGACCCGTCTTCCCGTTCGGGGAAGATATAGGGCGCCAGCACATTGTTCAGGGTTTCCAGCACTTCAGAGACCCGCAGGTCCTTGGTGCCGTCCACGGCCTTGCTGAATTCGCGCCAGAAGTCGGCCAGGACCTTTTTCCACGGAATGTCGCCGGCGGAAATCTTGTCGAGCAGCTCTTCCATGTCGGCGGTGAAATCATATTCCACATATTTGCCGAAGAAATTTTCCAGAAAGGCGATGACCACACGGCCCTTGTCTTCGGGAATAAAACGGTTTTTGTCCATGACCACATAGTTGCGGTCGCGCAGCACCTGCAGGATAGAGGCGTAGGTGGACGGCCGGCCGATGCCGAGCTCTTCCATTTTCTTCACCAGGCTGGCTTCCGAGAAGCGCGGCGGCGGCTCGGTGAAATGCTGGCTGGCCTCGACTTTTTCCTGGTTCACGGATTCGCCGTTGGCCAGTTTGGGCAGGCGTTTGCCGTTTTCCTCGTCGTCTTCGTCGTCGCGGCCTTCCTGGTAGAGGGTCAGAAAGCCGTCGAAAATCTGTACCGTGCCGGTCGCGCGCAGGCCCTGTTGGCCGTCGCCGGACAGCAGGTCGACGGTGGTGCGTTCCATGACCGCTTCACTCATCTGGCAGGCGATGGTGCGTTTCCAGATCAGCTCATAAAGCCGGGCCTGGTCGTCATCCAGGTATTTTACCATGTCTTTCGGCAGGCGGCCAAGGTCGGTCGGACGGATCGCTTCATGGGCTTCCTGGGCGTTCTTGGCCTTGGATTTATACATGCGCGGGCTTTTCGGCAGGTATTTGTCGCCGAAGTCGCGGCCGATCACGGATCGCGCGCCCTGGATCGCTTCCTGGGCCAGGGTCACGCCGTCGGTACGCATATAGGTGATCAGGCCCACGGTCTCGCCGCCCAGGTTGGCGCCCTCATAGAGCTTCTGGGCGGTGCGCATGGTGCGGGTCGCGTTGAAGCCGAGCTTGCGGGCGGCTTCCTGCTGCAGCGTCGAGGTGGTGAATGGCGGTGCCGGAAAACGGCGGGCCGGTTTGCTCTCCACGGACTGGACGGAGAATTTGGCGGCTTCGATCTTGGCTTTTGCCGCCATGGCATCAGCTTCATTGGTCAGGGTGAATTTCTGGACTTTCTCGCCGTCCAGGAAACTCAGCCGGGCCTCGAAGGGAATCTTTTCGCTGTTTTGCAGGGTGGCGACAATATTCCAGTATTCCTCGGCCCGGAAGGCTTCAATCTCCAGTTCCCGGTCGCAGATCAGGCGCAGGGCCACGGATTGCACGCGGCCGGCGGAGCGGGAGCCTGGCAGTTTGCGCCACAGCACCGGGGACAGGGTAAAGCCCACCAGGTAATCCAGCGCCCGGCGGGCGAGGTAGGCCTCCACCAGCGGGGTGTCGATATCGCGGGGATGTTCCATGGCGTTGAGGATGGCGCTTTTGGTGATCTCATTGAACACCACACGCTTCACTTCCTGGTCCTTGAGGACGCCGCGCTTGCTTTTCAGCAGTTCCAGAACATGCCAGCTGATGGCTTCTCCTTCACGGTCCGGGTCGGTGGCGAGGATCAGGGCGTCGGACTTTTTGACCGCGTCGGCAATATCCTTGATGCGCTTTTTGCTGTCGCTGTCCACTTCCCATTCCATGGCGAAATCTTCGTCGGGTTTGACGGAGCCGTCCTTGGACGGCAGGTCGCGCACATGGCCGAAGCTGGCGAGAACTTCATAGTCCTTGCCCAGATATTTGTTGATGGTTTTGGCCTTGGCCGGGGATTCTACAACTACAGTTTTCATGCAATCAGGCTTTGTTCTGGATGTTCCCGGAGCAGGAGATGGGGAAACGCGTTACTTGGTCCCGGATTCCGTATTCCGAATATTTCTCTAGTTTTGCAGGGGTTTAACACAAATTACTTAACAAATGCTACCCTGTTTCCCGGATGTCGGACAATTTCACCGGCGAGTTCAAGTTCCAGAAGGATCGTCTGAAGTTCCGCCGTCTCTACGCCCGACAATCGGATCAAATCGTCTATGGGTACAGCGGTATGGCTTAATTTTTCGCGAATTGCAAGCTTTGCCGAGTCAAAAGATGCAGAGGATAGCCCGGCGGGGGGCGGGGATTTGGACGGGCTATCAACAATTTCAACCGGCTGCGGCAGTCGTTGCTGTTCCAGACTTTCGAGAATATCGTTTACAGATTCAGTGAGGGTGGCGCCGTCACGAATCAAGCTGTTGGGGCCGCGGGCACGGGGGTCGAGCGGGTGACCGGGGACGGCGAAGACCTCGCGACCCTGTTCCGCCGCCTGCCGGGCGGTGATCAGGGAGCCGGACCGGACAGTGGCCTCCACGACCAACACGCCCGAAGACAGGCCGGAGATGATGCGGTTACGGCGGGGAAAATGCCGGGCCTGGGGCTGGATGCCGAGCGGCATTTCCGAGATCACCAGGCCCTTGTCGATGAGTTCTTCGTAGAGCGGGATATTTTCCCGGGGGTAGGGTTCGTCGATACCGCCGGCCAGCACCGCAATGGTGCCGGTCGTGAGCGAACCCTGATGGACAGCAGTATCGATGCCCCGGGCCATACCGGACACGATGGTCAGGCCCTGTTCACCCAGTTCACGGGCAAAGTCCCGGGCCAGTTTCATGCCGGCGGCGGAGGCATTGCGGGCGCCGACAATGCCGAAACCTTTGTTCTTCAGCAGGTCGGTTCGGCCCAGCGTCATCAGCACCGGCGGGGCGCTGTCGATGGCGGCGAGCCGTTCGGGATAGGCTGTATCGCCGCAGACGACCATATTCCCGCTCAGTTTATGCAGCCGTTCCAGTTCGGCATGAAGGGCCTCCTCAGACGGCGGCAGCAACGGCTTTTTCCGTCCGCCGCGGCGGGACAGCTCGGGCAGGGCTTCAAGGGCGGTGCCCGCATCGCCATAGACGCCGAGCAATTCGCGAAATGTCACCGGGCCGATCCGGTCGGTGCGGCTGAGACGCAGCCGTTTGAGTTTTTCCTGGTCAGAAAGGTGTGCTGGTTTGGCGGTCACAAAAAATCCCGGGCTGAGGCGCTCAGGACTTTTTACCGATCCTCGGTTCCGTGCCCTGGAGCAGGCGTTTGATGTTGTCCTTGTGTCTGAGGAAGATCAGAACACACAATATACAACTTAAAATAGCAAGTCCAGTTCCAGATATATAGTAAGAATAGAGTGGCGACAAGAGGGCGGCCACCAGCGCCGACAGGGAAGAGATGCGGAAAGTCAGGGCGATGACCAGCCAGGTCAGGCAGCAGGCGATGCCCGCCGGCCAGCTCAGCGCCAGCATGGTGCCGAGAAAAGTGGCCATGCCCTTGCCGCCCCTGAACTTCAGCCACACCGGGTAGATATGGCCGATAAATGCCGCACCACCGGCAAACAGGCCGGCGCCCGGGGTCAGATATTCCGCGATCAGGGCGGCTGCCGCCCCTTTGCCGCCGTCCAGGATCACGGTCAGGAAGGCGAGAAACTTGTTGCCGGTGCGCAACACATTGGTCGCGCCAATATTGCCTGACCCGATGTTGCGGATATCCCCATGACCGGCGAGACGGGTCAGCACCAGTCCAAAGGGAATGCTTCCCAACAGATAACCGCCGGCCAGCGCCGCGATCAGAATGATAGGCTCAAGTTCCATCGCGTATCACCCCTTGTGTTCGAACACGGTTTTGCCGCCGACCACGGTACGCAGAACACGTCCCTGGACCGGCTTGCCGTCGAAGGGGGTGTTTTTGGTAATGCTCGGCAGCTTGTCCGGATCGATCCGGTGCGGTGAGTTGAGGTCAAACAGGCACAGGTCCGCCGGCGCGCCTTCTTTCAGGACGCCGCTGCCCAGTCCCAGGATGCGGGCCGGGTTGACGGTCATTTTCTCGAGGATCTTCAACAGGTCCATTTGCCCGTTGTGATACATTTCCAAGGTCACCGGCAGCATGGTCTCAAGTCCGATGACACCGGCTTCGGCCTGCTCGAACGGTACCCGCTTGCTTTCGGGATCTTCCGGATCGTGGCTGGAGACGATTACGTCAATGGTGCCGTCCTTCAGCGCCTCGACCACGGCGACGCGGTCGTCTTCACATCGCAGCGGCGGGGAGACCTTGGCGAAGGTGCGGTAATCCTCGATGGCGAATTCATTGAGGGCCAGATGGGCCACAGAGACACCGGCCGTTGCCTTCATGCCGCTGGCCTTGGCTGCCTTCAGTACCTCGATACTGTCCTGGCAGGTAATCTGGGCCGCATGATAACGGGTGCCGATTTTTTTCAGCAGGCGCAGATCCCGTTCCAGCATGATGGTTTCAGCCTCGGTCGGAATGCCGGGCAGGCCCAGCCGGGTGGCCAGTTCACCGGAATTCATGCAGCCGCTGCCTGCAAGGCTGGGCTCCGCCAGATGCTGGATCAACAGGGCATCGAAATATTTCATATATTTGAGGATGCGGGTCATCAGCGAGGCATTGGCGATGCTGACATTGCCGTCGGTGAAGGCCTTGATGCCGGCCCGGCTCATCAGGCCGATTTCTGTCATTTCCTCGCCGGCCAGTTGTTTGGTGGCGGCAGGCAGGGGAATGAAATTGACGGCGGCGTCCCGGGCCCGGCTCATGAGATATTCCACCCGGGCCATGTCATCGATTATCGGCTGGGTGACCGGCTGCACACAGACGGTGGTGACCCCGCCATAGGCGGCCGCTTCGCCGGTGTTGAAAATGGTGTCGCGATAGTCGGCGCCGGGAATGCCGACAAAGACCCGCATGTCAATCAGGCCCGGGGCCAGGCAGTGGCCGCCGCAGTCGATGATGTCGACGTCAGCGCCCCGGAGGTCGACTTTTTCGCCGAGGGCGATGATCCTGCCGTCTTCGGTCAGGAGCTGGCCGTGGATGTCGAGGCCGCTGGCCGGATCGAGCAGGCGGGCGTTATCATAGAGAACGTGAGTAATCATTGGCCCGTCTCCTCTTCCTTCATGCGCTTTTCCCGGGTCAGCAGGTCGAGGCAGGCCATGCGCACGGCAACCCCCATTTCCACCTGTTCCTGAATAGCGCTGCGGGTCAGGTCGTCGGCCACGGCAGCGTCAATCTCCACCCCGCGGTTCATGGGACCGGGATGCATGATCAGGGCGTCTTCCTTGGCCACGCTCAGCTTGTCGTAATCCAGGCCGTAGAGGGTGAAGAATTCGCTGATGGAGGGGAAGTAACCGCCCTGCATGCGCTCGGTCTGGACCCGGAGCATCATGACGATGTCACAATCCTTCAGTCCTTCTTTCATGTCATAGAAAACCTCTACACCCAGCCGTTCCGCCTTGGCCGGGATCAGGGTCGGCGGGCCGATGAGGCGCACGCGCGCGCCCATGGTGGTCAGCAGGTGAATATTGGAGCGGGCCACCCGGCTGTGGGAAATGTCGCCGCAGATCGCCACGGTCAGGCGGGCGAGGCGGCCCTTGCGCCGGCGAATGGTCATGGCGTCCAGCAGCGCCTGGGTCGGATGTTCGTGGCGGCCGTCGCCGGCGTTGAGGACAGCACAATCCACTTTCTGGCTCAGCAGGTTGACGGCGCCGGACTGGCCGTGCCGCACCACCAGCAGGTCCGGCTGCATGGCGTTGAGCGTCAGCGCGGTGTCCAGCAGGGTCTCGCCCTTTTTCAGCGACGAAGTCGAGGTGGACATGTTGATGACATCGGCGCCCAGTCGCTTGCCCGCCAGTTCAAAGGACATGCGGGTGCGGGTGGAATTTTCGAAAAACAGGTTAATCTGGGTCAGGCCGCGGAGAATGCTTTTCTTCTTATTGGTCTGCCGGTTCTGTTCGGCATATTGATCAGCCACATCGAGGATCTGGGTGATTTCCTTTTCCTTCAACCCTTCTATCCCCAGAAGGTGTTTGTGCGGGAAAAGTTCGCTCGTCGCCGTGGGGGAGAGGGCGGCCTTTGACATGCTTCAGTCCTTATATGTTCTCGTTATCACTGAAGAGCTATTTTATAGGGGCTTTCGCCTAAGCAGGCAAGAAGAGTTTACAGGTTTGAAAGATGATCAAGTGCGCCCTGCAGAATATAGGAAGCGGCCATCTTGTCGACCAGCTCGCTGCGCCGTTTGCGGCTGGCGTCTGCATCAAGCAACGTGCGGGTTACCGCCATGGTCGACATGCGCTCATCCCAGAAGATGATCGGGATGTCGATCTTTTCCAGCATGTTGGCGGCAAACTGGCGGGTCGACTGGCAGCGGGGACCCTCTGAGCCGTCCATGTTCATGGGCAGGCCGAGCACCAGGCCGCCCACATTCTGTTCCTTGATGATCTGCAGCAGCCGTTCCGAATCCGTCGTGAATTTCTTGCGCCGGATGGTTTCCATGGGGCTGGCGATGCTGAGCATGACATCGCTGAGGGCAAGGCCGATAGTCTTGCTGCCGAGGTCGAGGCCAAGCAGGCGCTGGCCGGTCCTGAGTTGTGCTTTGAGTTCTTTGATGTCAGTGATCATGGGCCCTAGATAGACTGTTTAAGGATATTTGCAATATTTTCTTGAATTACCCGCCGCTTTCAATATCTAATGGGGACGAGAATTCCTAGGGGTGCCGATGCGGCTGAGAGGCGGAATGTGCCGACCCTTAGAACCTGATCCGGGTGATACCGGCGGAGGGAAGGAATGACTGCAGCTATCGCAAATATTTCCTCCAAGTATCGCTTACCCGGATCCCAGACCAAATATGACGGAGATCCTGATGAATATCGCTACCAAACCTGAAAAAATGGAAGTTACCACCGGACCGCTGCCGGCGTCGCGCAAGGTCTATGTGGAGGGGACGGTCGCGGATAATATCCGGGTGCCGATGCGCGAAATCGACCTGCATCCGTCGGCCAATGAAAAGCCGGTCCCCGTGTATGATACCTCCGGTCCCTATACCGATCCCGATGTGGAGATCGACATTTACAAGGGCCTGGCCCGCACCCGACAGGAGTGGGTTGTGGCCCGCGGTGATGTGGAGGAATATGAAGGCCGGGATATCAAGCCGGAAGATAACGGCAACGCCCAGGGCAAATATCTGGCCCAGGAATTTCCGGTCAAGCACAGGCCGCTGCGCGCCAAGGACGGCCAGGCAGTGACCCAGCTCGCTTATGCCCGGCGCGGCATCATCACCCCGGAAATGGAATATATTGCCATCCGCGAGAATATGGCCCGGGCCGAACTGGCGGAAAACTACACCCCGGACGAATATGCGGAAAGTTTCGGCGCAAGCATCCCGGAACAGATTACGCCCGAATTTGTCCGTGATGAGATCGCCCGCGGCCGCGCCATCATTCCGGCCAATATCAACCACGCCGAAGTGGAGCCGATGATCATCGGCCGCAATTTCCTGGTCAAGATCAACGCCAATATCGGCAACAGCGCCGTGGCTTCGTCTGTGGCCGAGGAAGTGGAGAAAATGGTCTGGTCGACCCGCTGGGGCGCTGACACGGTGATGGATCTCAGCACCGGCCGCAACATCCATAACACCCGCGAATGGATCATCCGCAACTCGCCGGTGCCGATCGGCACCGTGCCGATCTACCAGGCGCTGGAAAAAGTGAACGGGATTGCCGAAGACCTGACCTGGGAAGTGTTCCGCGACACATTGATTGAACAGGCCGAGCAGGGCGTGGACTATTTCACCATCCATGCCGGCGTGCTGTTGCGCTATGTGCCGATGACCGCCAAGCGCGTCACCGGTATCGTCAGCCGCGGCGGTTCGATCATGGCCAAATGGTGCCTGGCCCATCACAAGGAGAATTTCCTCTATACCCATTTCGAGAAAATCTGCGAAATCATGAAGGCCTATGACGTGAGCTTCTCGCTTGGTGATGGGCTGCGTCCGGGCTCTATCGCCGACGCCAATGACGAGGCCCAGTTCGGCGAACTGGAAACCCTTGGCGAACTGACCAAGATCGCCTGGAAGCATGACGTCCAGGTAATGATCGAAGGCCCGGGCCATGTGCCCATGCACAAGATCAAGATCAATATGGACAAGCAGCTGAAAGAGTGTCACGAGGCGCCTTTCTATACGCTTGGCCCGCTCACCACCGATATTGCGCCCGGCTATGACCATATCACCAGCGGCATCGGTGCCGCCATGATCGGCTGGTTCGGCTGCGCCATGCTGTGCTACGTGACGCCCAAGGAACATCTTGGCCTGCCGGACCGGGATGATGTAAAGGTGGGTGTGATCACCTACAAGATCGCCGCCCATGCCGCTGACCTCGCCAAGGGCCACCCGGGGGCGCAGGTCCGCGACGATGCGCTGAGCCGCGCCCGCTTTGACTTCCGCTGGGAAGATCAGTTCAACCTGGCGCTCGATCCGGAAAAAGCGCGGGAATATCACGATGCGACCCTGCCCAAGGAAGCCCACAAGGTGGCTCATTTCTGCTCCATGTGCGGGCCCAAATTCTGCTCCATGAAAATCACCCAGGAGGTGAGGGACTATGCGGCCCAGCAGAACCAGGAAGGCATGATCGAGATGTCGAAAAAATTCCGCGAAAGCGGCTCCGAGATCTACCAGACGGTCGAGGCGAACAAGGAATCCAACAAGGCGATTTGATAAGCCGTTGGTGACCTGTCCGGAAGTTGTCACGGGCTTCAGAATTTTATTCTGAAGCCCGTTTATTTGAGCCTATTCGGCGATTTTGACCTCTTCTCGTAACGGCCAGGAGTCGTATGAAGCCTCCAGGTATTTCTGCTGTTTCCTGCTATCATATCTTTTGTTGATTTTTTTAAGTGTAGCACTACCGTTGCGCCTATCCGACAAAGCAGCAGTCCGCGCCCAGACATATGCGTCTTTAAGGCTCTTCTCTACTCTTTTTCCTTTGAGGTAATAGTTGGCCAGTGTGATCTGGCTATCCAGGTGACCTTCCCTGGCTGCCTTGAGAAGCCAGTTCATAGATGTTTTTTCATCTCTTTGAATGCTGGCGAGAAACTCCGCCGTGTCCTCATTGTCTTCATAAATTTTGGAGAGGACAAAGGAGGCCCTGCCATAACCTTTGTTAGCCAAGCCGTTTAGTAACTCCATTGCCAGTTCATCGTTCACACAAGTGCCAACTCCAAGAATGTTGATCAAGGCAAGAAATAAGGTTTCCTCGTCTGAAGCTACTTTTGACTTTTCTATGAACCAGTCCTTTTGTCGGAGATGCTCAGGATTCTCCGAGTCAAAGGCTTCTCCCGACAGCGGCGGAGGCATCGGGGATTCCCTCAGCATGGAGACATATCTTATCTGAGTAGGTGTGCCTTTTTTTGTTCTCGATTTTTCATAGGGGCTGTGGAGAGATTTTTCTGTAACAACTTTTTCATAGGCGATGTGGAACCATCTTTTGAACCCAATCACCTCGAGAGCTTCCAGCCATTCTTCGAGCGCATTGTCAGGGACCGGTTCTGGCTCTGTATCAATCAAAAACCCTACTTCTACACCCTGAGAATAGTTGTACTCTATAATGGCGTAGCGCCCACCAAAGATCGCTCCCAAACCGTTGACGTTCTCCATTGTTTTGTAACTTTTTTCCGCGAATGCAGGAAGAGACAGAAAGCCGGAAAGGATGAGCAGAAGAGCAAATTTAATCTTCATAGATTCCCCCAATGTGAGTTGTTGTTTGTTCGACAACACAGACTAGCAATTGCTTTTCGAAGGTGTCAACTTTCAGTAACTTCTTTGGCCGGCTGGCGGCGGAGTAATAGACGGTGTCACCCAAGAGCGTTCCAGGGGGCAGATCGTTCCATTCCGGCAGGCTGTCGGCCAGGACTGTTAGGCTGGTTAGGGATGAAATTTCTGCTTTTACGACGAATTAACCTAAATATGCGATAAAGCCTTGTACGGGGACCTTTGAGACTTATATCTGTTATAATATACTGGCAATCTGTTAAAGGTTGTGATATCCGTAATTACAGCAAATAAACCGAATAATATTTCGATTTATTCAAATATATAAAAGTTTGTTTGATTTACCGACGCGGTACGGGGGTATTACCACATCAAGTTCCTTTGATAGCTATTTTCCCACACAGAAATAGCTATCCTCCGTAGGAGAACTGGCTGCAGCTTGAAAAAGCTGCAGCCTTTTTTAATATTATTTTTCAGGGTGAGTCGTTTCTGTAATCCGCCAGCAATTATTCTGCTTTTGCGGGCGGACTGTGCGGTGGGCATGAAAATCGAAATATTCTGCTCTCTCGATATATCGTTCAGATACAAAATTTTGTGATCTATTGTTACTTTTCCGACCGTCCATAAGAAACATAGACTCCTGACAGCGATAAACCCGCTAATAGACTTTTATTTTTTTTAAAATTACGATCAGGCTGTGGAATTTCTGCGGTTTGAGTGCTGGTTGAGGCCTTCCGTCGCAATTTTTTTTCGCTTGGTCTCAGGATAATGTGTGGGTGGTTTGAATGGGGCTAGGATATAAATTCCACAATATAATAAAAGCTCATGCGGAGGAAGCTAGTGAAAGGAACGGAGTATAATCCGGCAGAAAATATCTTCCCGGAAATGGACAAAGGTTATGGAAAATAACCGGAATACAGTTCTGGAGGAGCTCTACAGAGAACATAGCCAAAACCTGAAGGGGTATGTGTATAAATTTCTGCGTTCTGAAAATGAAGCCGAGGAAGTCGCCCAGGAAGCCTTCCTTCGGTTCCATAATGCGAAGAACCCGGAGGAGATACAGTCGCCCAAAGCTTTCCTGTACAGGATTGCCCATAACCTGGCCATGAAAACGCTGCGGCGGCGGAAAATCGTCAAGTTCGAGAATTCCGTGGACGGCGAGCTACTGGACGTCAAATGCGCTGAACCCCTGGCTGATCAGGCCCTGAATTCCAAACAGGAATATCAGTTGTTCTGCGAGGCTGTCGATCAGTTGCCTCCCAAATGCCGCAGGGCTTTTACACTGAGAGTAATAAACAAACATAGCTACAAGGAAATAGCGGAAAAACTCGACATTTCGATCAGTACTGCTGAAAAGCACGTGCTGAAAGGAATGCGGGATTGCCAGCATTATATGAGGCTGCTCCAGAGGCCCCAGACAGCCATCCGGCAGGAAAAAAGAGATGGCAAGGGTGTGAGCGGGGATAATGCAGCGAAAATAAGAATGATACGGTGAGTTATTGTGGACGAAAAAGAAAAACACCAGGATCTGGAAGATCAGGCGCGGCAGTGGTTTATGCGCCTGCAGGAGGACGCCGGCAACGACGAACTCCGCGACCAATTCCTGACTTGGTATGAACAGGATGAACGCCATCGGGAAGTCTATGAGCAGGTTGCTTCTTTCTGGCTCGATGTGGAAGACATGCTGGAGGACGACTTATCGCTTGCCGATATGGATGGTCTTGACTTCAGCGCACTCAAAACAGAGGAAAGTGATGGGGATATATCTCTTTCCGGCAGAGACAGCAGTGATGCAGACGGGACAAATATAACTTACCTGTCGACTGCCGCAGCGACAAAAAACAATGGGTGGGCATTTTCACGGACCTTCGCCCGGATCGCGGCGACGCTTGCGGTGTTGGTGACGGTGGCGATGTCCTATTACGGTTACAGCCGTTATCTGCCTGAAGGCACCTACAGGACGGATGTAGGAGAGCAGAGCCGGATTATCCTTGCCGACGGATCCCATGTATTTATGAACACGGACAGTCTGTTGCGGGAGGAATATACCAAAAATCTGCGCAAGGTGGTGCTGCTCAGGGGCGAGGCAATCTTTGATGTGGAAAAGGACCCCAGCCGCCCGTTTGTCGTCGAGACAGAATATGGAACAGCCCAGGCTGTGGGCACGTCCTTCAGTGTTTATGACCGCGAAGACAAGGTGGAGGTGATTGTCATTGAAGGCACCGTGGCAGTGCATCAGGAATCGGATCTGGAGGAGATTAAACAGACGGCAGAGGGGGGTGAAGATAGCTCTTATTTTGTCACCGGCGGACAAAAAATGTTTGCCTACGACGGACATCTGGGACCCGTTGGACAGGCCAGCCAGCTTGATCTTGAACGTTTGGTTTTCTCCCGACAGGGGAAGATATTGTTCCGGGGGCAGCCTTTGTCGGAGATCGTCAATGAAATGGCGCGCTATACAAATAAGAAAATCATCATAACAGACCAGGCGATAAAACAAATGAAGATGGGGGGTGCTTTTGATATCAATGATTTTGACGCCTTTATTAATGCAGTTGAAGATGCCTTCCCAGTCAAGGTAATAAAGGTGACGCCGTTTGTGACTTTTATAACGGAGGCCTGACCGGTCAACCGATAGCCGGTTCATGTCTGATTGGGGGATTTATATCTAGGGGAAGGTGTTTGCAGTTGGGCAGGAGTAAATTCGTGCGCGCCGGTCGGCTTATGGGCACATTGACGATGGTGTCAATGTATTCGGTATCTCTTGTGCCGCCTGTTTACGCTGCAGAGGAGAACAGGCAGCTGGTTGATTTTTCGATCAAACAGAACAGCCTGGCGGAAGCTTTGTTGATTTTTGCCCGGGTGACCGGGGAACAGATCATCTTTCCCTATGATATAACCAGCAACTACACAGCGGCGCCGCTAAGCGGAAAGCTTGCCACAAATGAAGCTCTCTCTATCTTGCTTCAGGATACCCCATTCAGGGCCTACCGAAATCCGGACAACACGATCATTATTCGTTTCGACAAGGAGCGTGCCCGTGAATTGCGCTTGAAACAGGAAAAGCTGGAGCGTGAGCGGCGCCGGGAAGCAAGGAATATCGCCCTTGATAGTATGGTCCGTTCCCTGGACGAACAGAAGCCCGCAGTTGAAAAGAAACTCCTGGAAGAGCTGGTCATCACCGGGTCGCAGCTAAAGCGACGGGAACTGACCACGGCTAATCCTCTCTCAATCGTCGATGCGGAAATGATTTCCACTACCGGAACGGTGAATGTGGAAAATGCGCTGAACCGCTATCCCCAGGTCATTCCGGGACTGACGGCACATTCCAATAATCCCGGCAACGGGACTGTCACTGTAGACCTGAGGGGGCTTGGACCGGTGAGAACACTGGTTCTGGTCAACGGCCGGCGCTATGCGCCCAGCGACGAAGATGGCGTAGTCGATCTCAACGCCATACCCACTATTCTTCTGGAGCAGGTTGAAATCGTTACCGGCGGGACGTCGGCGGTCTATGGATCCGATGCCATATCCGGCGTGGTAAATTTTGTCCTGAAAGATGATTTCAACGGATTTCTGGTTGACGCCCAGCAGAAAGTCTCCAGTCAAGGGGATGCAGACAAGGCAAACTGGGATATGGTCTATGGTCAGGAGATTGGACAGGGCAGGGGGAATTTTTTCTTCCATATCGGTTATCTCGAGCGGGAATCCCTGTTGCAGGAGAGCCGCGATTTTTCCACCTTCGCCTTGACGGATTATTATATTGAACCGGGTAGCGTGGATGAGAAATATGGTTTTGGAATTCCCCTGTCGCCGGACGAAGGGGGAATCCCGGGACTGGTTCGGTCCGGGAGTTCGGCGATCCCGGACACTCTTATTTATGATGTGTCAGGATCGGGACCGTATCCGGGGCTCTCTACTTTTACGCCTGAAGGAGAAATCAAGACTTATGACCGCCTGACGGATGCCTATAACTATGCACCGGCCAACTACCTCCAGGTACCCCAAAAAAGGTGGATGATTACCTTTGGCGGCGATTATGATCTGTCAGAGTCAGCCAATGTGTACCTGCAGTCGATTTATGTTCACAACAGGGTGGATACTGAACTGGCCCCGACGCCGGCATTTATCGGCGATGTGACTGTCCCTGTTGAAAATCCTTTCCTGTCCGACCAGGCAAAACTGGCGTTGCAGGGAATCGACTGGTATGGAACCGGGACTCTGATGCAGGCACGCGACAGTATGGGCGCCCTGTTGTTTGACCTGAATGGTAACCCAGTACAGGCTCGACAGGCCTTGTCTCTGGTCTACGATGGTCAGGGCAATGTAGTCGGCTCGGAACCGCTTTGGAATGACGATGGGACACCGGTCGCCGTTGTGGGCGTACCTGACGAAATGACTTCCGGCAGGCTGCTTTTTGAGAGTGACGGCAAGGCCTTAATTCCTTTTCTGGCGCGCAGGTTTGTTGAAATAGGACCCCGGCGACAGGAAAACGACAGGGATACGTTTAATGTTGTATTGGGGACGGATATAAAATTTTCCGATCATTTGAGCCTGTTGGCCCACTATAATTTCAGCAATTACAGCCACAATGAATTCAGCGTGAATGACATTTCCTCAACTCGGTTAAGACATGCCCTGGATATCGAGATGGTAAATGGGAAATATGTATGTGCTGATGAGGCAGCACGGGATGACGGGTGCTTTCCGGTCAATATTTTTGGCCAGGGAAATGTAACAGGTGCAGCTGCGGATTACATAAGCATTGATGTGCTAAGCAAGACAAAATATCAGCGCCATGTCGCAAGCCTGGCGTTATCTGGCAACATTGCCAAAGCCCCCCTGGAGGATATGAAATATCTGATTGGTGTGGACTGGCGCAGGGAATCCCTCCGTCGATCGATAGATGATTATTTGTCCAGTGATGATTCACTGGGATTTAATCAGAGCCAGAATCTTAGCGGCGCCTATGATGTGGTCAGCCTGTTCGGCGAATTCAGCATTCCTTTGCTGGCGCAGATGTCGGGCGGACAACAGCTGGAGGTATCGGGCGCCTTTCGTTTTTCCGAGTTTAGTACCTCGAGCAGCGCGGTCTCTTTTGCCGGGGGGATATTCTGGAAGCCAACAAAGAACTTGAGTTTCCGGGGCCAGTTTCAGCGTGCTGTCAGGGCTCCCAGTATAAGTGAACTTTACACGGCAACTTACGAAAATTTCCTTCCCGCATCTGACCCCTGTGCGGATAGTTTTTACGATGTCTACGGCGACATAGATACCTTGTGCGAAACAACGGGGGTACCGATTGGTCAGACCGGAAAATTTTCGCCGGTGAGCAGTCAGGTTAGAAGTGTTTACGGTGGTAACCCTAATCTCGAGGAGGAACATTCAAATACATTTACTCTTGGTGCTGTGTTTGAGCCGGACTTTATTGAGAACTTCCAGGTGACGTTGGATTATTACAACATAAACATCTATGACATGATAGATGTTTTGGCCGGAGGCACCAGCAATGTTCTGGAGCTCTGCTACTCCGGTTCAGATCCCAATAACCCCTATTGCAATGCGATCCATCGCCTGGATGGTGGCAACATAGACTATGTGGAAGCCCAACTGACAAACCAGGGAAAGGCAAAAACCTCAGGCCTCGACGCCCAGATGTTTTTTTACACTGAACTGGGGGGCGGTTTGATGAGCAACAATGACAGCCTGGATATCTATTTTCAGGGCTCTTTCGTGTTCGATTATAAGCTCCAGGCTGCGAACGGACTGGTTGGCTATGATTGTGCCGGTTACTTTGGTCTGCATTGCGGCGATCCTCATCCTAGGTTCCGCTTCACACAAATGACCACATGGAATACTGGCCCCATGAGTCTGACCGTGAGGTGGCGATATCTCAGTGGTGTCAGGACAGGTAGCCAGTTAAGCGGGATTGATCCTGCGGATCTGGCGGTGCCGGCGCTTTCCGCTGAACATTATTTTGATCTGTATTTGAAATATCACATCGGGGAAAATGTGACATTGCGTGGTGGTGTGGATAATTTATTCAACAATCAGCCAACCCCAGTCGGCGAGAGCCAGCAACAGGCCAATACTTTCCCCAATTTCTATGATGTTCTGGGGCCTTATATGTATTTCGGCGTGGAAGCACGTTTCTGAAATCACACAGTTTTTTACAATTGCCGAAGAAAATTTTGAATAGGGTTAGCGGGTTTTACCTCCCCGGGGGTCATATCTTGTGAAACCTGAAGCGTGTTGCCTGCGCTTTTGGAAACACCTAACCCTAGATAGTTATTAGACCACACATTAATAGCTATCCTCCGTAGAAGGGCTGGCTGCCGTCCTCCGGGCGGCAGCCTTTTTTTCTGTTAATCTCCCTTGGCTTTTCAGTTGACCTCACCCGGGCGTCAGAGTATTCACTGGACAGAAAATTGAGTAAAGGATGCCCCCTGATGACTGAAAAAATCAATAAAGTGGTGCTGGCCTATTCCGGCGGTCTGGATACCTCGATTATCCTGAAATGGCTGCAGGAGACCTATGACTGCGAAGTGGTGACTTTCACCGCCGACCTGGGCCAGGGTGAGGAACTGGAGCCGGCCCGCAAGAAAGCGGAAATGTTCGGCTGCAAGGAAATCTATATCGAGGATCTGCGCGAGGAATTCGTCCGCGACTATGTGTTCCCCATGTTCCGGGCCAATGCCCTTTATGAAGGGGTTTACCTGCTCGGCACCTCCATCGCCCGCCCGCTGATTGCCAAGCGCCAGATCGAAATCGCCAAGGCCACTGGCGCCGATGCGGTCTGCCACGGTGCGACAGGCAAGGGCAACGACCAGGTGCGGTTCGAGCTCGGCTATTATGCCCTCAACCCGGACATCAAGGTCATCGCTCCCTGGCGCGAATGGGACCTCAACAGCCGTACCAAGCTGATCGACTATGCGGAAAAGCACCAGATCCCGATCGCCAAGGACAAGCGCGGCGAGGCGCCGTTCTCGGTTGACGCCAACCTGCTGCACACCTCCAGCGAGGGCAAGGCGCTGGAAGATCCCTGGACCGAGGCCCCGGAATATGTCTACAACCGCATTGTGTCCCCGGAGGAAGCCCCCGACACTCCGACCTATATCGAGATCGACTTCAAGAAGGGCGATCCGGTGGCCATCGACGGCGTGAAAATGTCACCGGCTGAAATCCTGACCAAGCTCAACGAACTGGGCGGGGCCAACGGCATCGGCCGTCTTGACCTGCTGGAAAACCGGTTTGTCGGCATGAAGAGCCGCGGTATTTACGAGACACCGGGCGGTACCATCCTGCTGACCGCGCACCGGGGCATGGAAAGCATCACCCTCGACCGGGGCGCCATGCACCTGAAAGACGAGTTGATGCCGAAATATGCGGAACTGATCTACAACGGCTTCTGGTTCTCACCCGAGCGGGAAATGCTGCAGGCCCTGATCGACAAGTCCCAGGAGCATGTGGAAGGCACTGTACGCCTGAAACTCTATAAGGGCAGCGCCACCCTGGTCGGCCGCAAGTCACCCAAGTCGCTGTACAGCATGGAGCATGTGACCTTCGAGGAAGACCAGGTGTATGACCAGCGCGATGCGGAAGGCTTCATCAAGCTCAACGCCCTGCGCCTGCGCCTGCAGAAAAAGCGTGGCGATGCGGACATTCCGCCGGCCTATGAATAAGAACTGAATTTAGCAAAAGAAAAGGCCGGGCAAATCCCGGCCTTTTTTAATGGAGATGTTTCCAGATCAGGCGTTGCGCTTGCGGGCAATCCCCAGGCCGATAAGGCCGAGACCCAACAGGGCCAGCGGGGCCGGTTCCGGCACTTCGACATCGCCGAGTTCGCCGTGCAGGCGGAAGGCCATGTCCCCGGTAACAGAAGCCAGGTGGGAATAGGTTTCACCACTGAACTGTGCCATTCTGTCATCGATAATGTTATCCAGGCCTGTCTGGCCCAATGTATAGCCGGTTCCGGACATGCCGATCCAGAAGCTGCCGGCGTCAAAGGCGAAGTCAAATTCGGCGTATTTGCGGCTAACCGAAACCAGGGAGGTGGCTTCGGTGTCGATGGTGGCGATCTCTGAATCAATGCTGGTGATCAGGGCGCCCGGTAGCCCGCCATCATCGGCCCAGATCCTGATGGTGACCGCACCGCCGACGCTGCCATACCCATCATAACTGAAGATATCTATCCCGGTCAGTGTGCCACCTTGGCCGAAATTTACGATTTCCGCGAAGTTCTGACCGTCCGAATTGTTTGTCCAGGTGTTGCTGGTTGAGCTTCCCCCCGTTGTATCGGGGCTCTGGTCCCAGATAACGGTCGCGTCGGCAGACAAAGCTCCTGCGAGGGCGAAGCTTGCTGCCAGCAAACCGGCTTTAATGGTTTTTGCGATACTCATATCAATTTTCCCACTCGTTAAATTATATGTCCTCGGACACTAGCAATTACTGTGCCAATGAAATAGTCTCATAATATTAGTGGGTTAGAATAAAAGACATAATGGAAAGTGTAAGGAATTCTGACATTTGTCAGGTTTCTTTACATCATTGCATATGCATATATATGACGCCTGGTTCACGGCTTACAGAGGCATTTTTACTGGTCTGTGCCTTCAGAAAAGAGAGACATAAGTCAATATCGTAAGGTGTTGGATATTGCTTCTACAGCGAGGGTAGCCCATAGCCCAGGTCAATAAAAAAGGCTTCGTTGAGCTGGCGCTCACTGATGACAAATTGCTGGCCGCCCCTGAGGTATTTCATGCCCTGTTCATCGGCATGCACTGTCCCAATCACGCTGGACGGCTGTCCCTCATTGTAACAGGGCAGATAAAGACTTTTGGCAAGGAATGTTGCGCCGGAGGCGAGCACCACTGTCTGGTCGGTATAAAGGCCGCAGGGAGTGGTGATGGCGGCGCTTATCAGTGGCTGCAGTTGTGCGGCGTCCCGCGGGCTCATGATGTCGTCAAAATATTGTCCGGAGGCGGCAACCCCAGTAGTCTCATCGAACAGGGTGCTGGACAGCCGCAGTCTCAGGCGCCCCTCCGGTGTCAATTCGGTAACAGAAATATATTTTGCCTTGCCGCCGACTTTGGTCAGGCTGAAGTCCTTGCGGGCCGGGGGGGCATTTTCCGGACTACCCCTGAGTTCTTCCCACAGGGACAGCATTTCATCGTGCAATGGAAGAGCAGTTTGCCTGAACTCTTCAATATCCATTAATCGCAGTAAACGATCGCCTGGCATTAACTTTCCTAATTATTCTATATGCGCTAGATCGGGGCAAAGTTAAGCCAGGGCAATGGCGGTTGCAAGAGTTATATTTGAGGAAAATCTTATATGGGGGACAGGCGGACCGACACACCGTTGAGGGCGGAGGTCCCGGCGATCGGATCACGCTGCATCTCATCGGTAAAATCATTCACGCTCACGCCTGCATGTTCCGCAGCGACGGCTAGACGGAGGCCCGCACGGTTGTGGCCCCAGCCGTGGGGCAGGCTGACGGTCCCGGGCATCATCTCTTCCGAGGCTTCCACCAGAACTTTTTGCTTGGCCACCCGTGACTGAAGCAGGGCATAGTCCCCATCGGTAAGCCCGCATCTGGCCATGTCATCCGGATGCACCAGCAGGGTGCAGCGCTCCTTGCCTTTGACCAGCCGTTCGTAATTGTGCATCCAGCTGTTGTTGGAGCGCAGGTGGCGCCGACCGATCAGCAACAGACCTTCTTTGGGACGTGAGGTGAGGTCCTTGAGGAACGCGGTCAGGCCTTCGCGGATCAGGTCTGGAAGGCAGTCGATCTTCTGTCCCCTGGTTCGCAGTTTTTTCAGCAATCCTGGCTTCAGCGGGCCCAAGTCGATGCCGTGGGGACTATTTTGCAGCTTTTTGAGGCTGAGGCCCGCCTCTGCGCGGCGGCGTTTGCCATAGGGGCCATAGGCGAGACTGAGATTGACCATTCGGGCCGGGGCGCGGCTTCTGGTCGTGACCGGGGCATCCATCTTTGCCGTCATGCGCCGGGTCAGCTGGTCGAAAATTTCCCATTCATGCAGCGTCCCCTCCGGCTTGTCAAAGACCGCTTCGCTGTAGCGGGTAACATTGCGTACGGCCAGCGCCAGGAAGCTGATGTCATAGTGATCATGTTCCAGCGGCGCCGTTGGCGGCAGGATAATGTCGGCATGGCGGGTAGTTTCATTGAGGTAAAGGTCGATCGACACCATGAAGTCCAGTTGCTCGAGCGCGTCATCCAGCTTGCGGCCGTTGGGGGTGCTGAGCACCGGATTGCCGGCCGTGGTAATCAGACCCCGGATCTGACCGTCGCCCGGGGTCAGGATCTCCGTGGCCAGCTCCGAGACCGGCAGTTCGCTGCAGGCTTCCGGCAGGTTATTGACCCGGCTGCGCCAGCGGCCGTAGCCGCCGGGGCCCATCAAACGCATGCCGACCAGATCGACAGCCGGATCAGTGACGAGGGTGCCGCCGACCCGGTCCAGGTTGCCGGTGACGATATTGATCATCTGGATCAGCCAGTGATTGAGGGTGCCGTTCTCGGTGACACTGACGCCAAGCCGCCCATAGCAGGCGGCCTTGCCGGCTGTCGCCAGGTCGTCGGCAATCGACTGGATATCCCCAACTGCAATGCCGCACGAGGCGGCGCAGTCGGCTATCTCAACGGAGGCCAGCATATCCTCTACCTGGTCCAGCTTTTCCAGATGGCCTGACAGGTGCGATCGTCGATCCGGATTGACCGTCTCCAGCAGGATTTTCAGCAGGGCCAGCAGCAGGGCGGTATCGCCGCCCGGCCGGATGAAATGATGGTGGTCGGCCATCCGGGCGGTTTCGCTGCGGCGCGGATCGATGACGACGACTTTGCCGCCCCGCTCCTGGATCGCTTTGAGACGGGCCTTGACATCCGGACAGGTCATCATGCTGCCGTTGGACACCAGCGGATTGGCGCCCAGGATCAGCATATAGTCGGTATGATCGATATCCGGCACCGGCAGGAGGAACTGATGACCATACATCAGGTAGCTGACCAGCTGGTGCGGCAACTGGTCGACGGACGTGGCGGAATAGCGGTTTTTTGTGCGCAGCATTTTATAGAAAAGGGGGCCGTGGGTCATGGCGCCCAGGTTATGCACATTGGGATTGCCGAGATAGATGCCGAGGGAGTCAGGGCCGTGGGCCTCGCGCAGGCTGAACAGGCGTTCGGTGACCTCGTCCAGGGCCTCGTCCCAGCCGATTTCCTGCCAGCCATTCCCGATTTTCTTCAGGGGCCGGCGCAACCGGTCCGGGTCGTCCTGAATGTCCTGGAGGGCGACGGCCTTGGGGCAGATATGGCCACGGCTGAAAGGGTCGTCCCTGTCACCGCGGATCGAGACAATCTCCCGGTCCCTGGTCTTGATTTCCAGTCCGCAGATGGCCTCGCACAGCGGGCAGGCCCGATAGATTGTCCGTTCCATATCAATGTCCCCAGTTTTGTCTGCTTAGAAGTTGGTCTCCCTGTACTAAGATACTTCTTATTGTACTACTTCAAACAGGCCGGCGGCGCCCATGCCGCCACCGACGCACATTGTCACCACCACATATTTGGCGCCGCGGCGCTTGCCTTCGATCAGGGCATGGCCGACCATGCGGGATCCGCTCATGCCGTAGGGGTGGCCGATGGAAATGGCGCCGCCGTTGACATTGTAGATCTCCGGATCGATGCCGAGATGATCCCGACAGTATAGCGCCTGCACGGCAAAGGCTTCGTTCAGTTCCCACAGGCCGATGTCATTGATGGTCAGGTCCGCCTGGCTCAGCAGCTTGGGAATGGCATAGATCGGGCCGATCCCCATTTCTTCCGGCGGGCAGCCGGCCACGGCCATGCCGCGATAGATGCCGAGCGGTTCGATGCCCTTTTGTTCGGCGAGCTTGCCTTCCATCAGTACACAGGCGGAGGCGCCGTCAGACAGCTGGCTGGCGTTGCCGGCGGTAATAGAACCGCCTTCGATCACCGGCTGCAGCGACTGCAGGCTCTCCAGGGAGGTTTCCGGCCGGTTGCCCTCATCCTTTTCCAGGGTCACGGCGACTTCGGAGACCTCACCGGTTTCCCTGTCCTTGACCAGCTTGACTGTCGGCAGGGGCACGATCTCATCATCGAATTTGCCTTCATGCTGGGCCATGGCGGTGCGCTGCTGGCTGAGCAGGGAATATTCATCCTGGGCATCACGGCTGATCTTGTATTTTTGGGCCACCACTTCCGCCGTCTGCAGCATGGGCATATAGGCATTCTGGTTGATTTCCAGTACCTTCGGGTCGGCGCTCTCCATCATCCATTTAAAGCCCTGGTTCTGCACCAGGGAAATACTGTCGAGTCCGGCCCCCACTGCGGCATTCATACCGTCACAAATGATCTGTTTTGCTGCTGTGGCAATGGACATAAGGCCGGAAGAACATTGCCGGTCCATGGTCATTCCGGAAACTGTGACCGGCAGTCCGGCTGCGACCGCGGCAAGACGGCCAATATTATAGCCGGAGGTGCCGCAGGGCAGGGCGGAGCCCATGATCACATCTTCGATCTCCGCCCCGTCGAGACCGGAACGTTTGACGGCTTCACGCACCACATGGCCCCCCATGGTCGGCGATTTGGTGTTGTTGAAGGCTCCCTTGAAGGCGCGCCCGATAGGCGTGCGGGCTGTGGATACGATAACGGCGTCTCTCATGATTGTCTCCCGGCAGAATTTTATGGAATGACCGGGAGTCTAAATCAGATAGGGAGACAGGGCAATATAAAAATCAAACGATTGTTTGAATTGTCAAAAAGCTTTATTTAGAGATTTTGAGCGGCAGAGCTGTTGTATATTTGACCTTGGTGACGGCAAAACGGGAATGCACTTCGTTGACCATCTCCATTTTGAGCAGTTTCTGGCGCAGGAAGTTCTCGTAGGCCGCCATATCGGTGGTGACGATTTTCAGGACATAGTCCATGGAGCCGCTGATGGTGTAGCATTCAGTCACTTCCGGATAGACTTCGATCAGTTTCTCGAACTCCTCGAGCGCATTGTCCTTGTGGTGGGACAGTTTCACATTGGCGAAGGTGACAATATGCAGACCGAGCTTTTCCGGATTCAGGATGGCGACCCGGCCGTCGATCAGGCCAAGTTCTTCAAGCCTCTTCACCCGGCGCCAGCACGGCGCGGTAGAGAGCCCCACCTTGTCGGCAAGTTCCGTGTTGGTCAGGCTGGCGTCCTGTTGCAGGGTGGCCAGGATTTTACGGTCAATGTCGTTCAATTTATCAAGCATTATTTTTTCTCAATGTTCTTCAAAAAGGCAAAAATATAGCCAAAACTACTGTAAACAATTCAAAAAAGAAACTTAATTTCGCAAAAAATATGCAAAAATAATTCAAATTTAGGGTTGGTTGAGAAATTGGAGTAGGGCAGTGAAAAAAGATCTTATCTCACTTGACGATAAATATATGCTGGAAAGCGGCAGCGCTTTCATGTCCGGAACCCAGGCTCTGGTGCGTATTCCCATCGTGCAGCGCTGGCGTGACCAGGCTGCCGGTCTGAACACGGCCGGGTTCATTTCCGGGTATCGCGGCTCCCCGCTCGGCGGCTATGACCAGGCCATCATGAAGGCCAAGAAAATCCTGGACGCCAATGATGTTCATTTTCAGCCGGGTCTCAACGAAGAACTGGCGGCCACGGCCGTCTGGGGCACCCAGCAGGTTAATATCTTCAAAGGCGCCAACTATGACGGCGTGTTCGGGATCTGGTACGGCAAGGGCCCGGGCGTGGACCGCACCGGCGATACCTTCCGTCACGCCAATGCCGCCGGCACCAGTCCTCATGGCGGCGTCCTGGCCATTGCCGGGGACGACCATTCCGCCAAATCCTCCACCCTGCCGCATCAGTCCGACCACAGCTTCTATGCGACCATGCTGCCGATGCTCTATCCGACCGACATCCAGGAATTTGTCGAATACGGCCTGCTCGGCATTGCCATGTCCCGCTACTCCGGCTGCTGGACTGCCTTCAAGGTGACCAGCGAGACGGCCGAGACCACGGCGACCGTAGACCTGAGCCGCGAACAGCGGGAAATCCTGTTCCCTGACGCCACCGAATTCGAAATGCCGCCGGGCGGTGTGCATATTCGTCCCAACGATGTGTGGAAAGAACAGGACTACCGCCTGCAGCGCTACAAGCTGTTTGCCGCCCTGGCCTTTGTCAAAAAGAACAAGGTCGACCAGATTGTCATGGACAGCTCAAAGCCGCGCTTCGGCATCATCACCAGCGGCAAGAGCTATGGCGATGTGCGCCAGGCCCTGTTTGAACTGGGTATTGACCAGGACGTGGCCGAGCAGATTGGCCTGCGCGTCTATAAAGTAGGCATGCCCTGGCCGCTGGAGCCGGACGGGGTGCGCAATTTCTGTACCGGTCTTGAGGAAATCCTGATTGTCGAGGAAAAGCGCGAACTGATTGAAAACCAGCTCAAGCAGCAGCTGTTCAACATGCCGGCGGATATCCGCCCGCGGGTGGTCGGTAAATATGACGAGAAGGGCCAGTGGCTTCTGCCGCCGGAAAACGGCCTCAGCGTCGGCCTGATTACCCATGTGATTGCCGACCGGATTTCCCGTTTTTACCGTAACGAGCATATCGAAGAACGGCTCGAATTCTTCAATCGCCGCGAGGACATGCAGAAAAACTATGCGACGCCGCTGGCGCGCACGCCCTATTTCTGCTCCGGCTGTCCCCACAACACCTCCACCAAGGTGCCGGAAGGCAGCCGGGCGGCGGCCGGGATCGGCTGTCACATCATGGCGCTGTGGATGGACCGCAATACGTCCACCTTTACCCAGATGGGCGGCGAGGGTGTGCCGTGGGTTGGTCAGGCGCCCTTTACCAAGGAAAAGCATATCTTTGCCAACCTCGGCGATGGCACCTATTTTCATTCCGGCGTGCTGGCCGTGCGCCAGTCTATCGCGGCCGGGGTGAATATCACCTACAAGATCCTCTATAACGATGCGGTTGCCATGACCGGCGGCCAGCCCCATGACGGTCAGCTGACGGTGCCCGGCATTGCCTCCCAGATGGCCGGCGAAGGGGCGAAGAAAATCTGGATCCTGACCGAGGACCTGAGCCGCTATGACGACCGCAGTGGTATTCCGGCCCATATTCCGGTGCTGCACCGGGACGAGCTGCCCGCCATTCAGGAAGAAGCCCGTAACACCGAAGGCTGCACGGTCATCATTTACGACCAGACCTGTGCGGCGGAAAAACGCCGTCGCCGCAAGCGCGGCCTGTTCCCAGACCCGGATCGCCGGGTGTTCATCAACGACGCGGTCTGCGAAGGCTGCGGCGATTGTTCCGTGAAATCCAACTGCGTCTCTGTCGAGCCGCTGGAAACCGAGTATGGCCGCAAGCGCACCATCAACCAGTCGAGCTGCAACAAGGACTACAGCTGTGTAAACGGCTTCTGCCCGTCCTTCGTCAGTGTCTACGGCGGCAAGCTGCGTAAGACCAGGGCCACCGGCTTTGAAGCGCTGCTGGAGCATATTCCCGAGCCGGCCGTTCCGGAACTGGAGCATGCCTATAACATTATGGTGTCCGGTGTTGGCGGCACCGGCGTGCTGACCATCGGCGCGCTGCTTGGCATGGCGGCCCATGTGGAAGGCAAGGCCAGCTCGATCCTGGATATGGCCGGCCTTGCGCAGAAGGGCGGCGCGGTGCTGTCCCATGTGCGGCTTGGTCCGGATATGAATGAACTGCGCACCCCGCATATCCTGACCGGCGGTGCGCATCTGCTGCTGGCCTGCGACATGGTGGTGGCGGCAAGCCCGCAGGCTGTAGAGGCCATCCAGAAGAACAAGACCCGTGCGGTGATCAATGCGCACCGGATCCCGGTGTCGTCCTTCGTCGAGCACAACAATATCGACTTCAAGGAAGAGGCGCTGAAGAAAGCCATTGCCGAGCACACCAAGGACGACGGTCGTTACTTCATTGAAGCCACAGAAATTGCCACCCATCTGCTGGGCGATTCCATCGCTACCAATATCTTCATGCTGGGCTATGCCTGGCAGAAGGGCCTGATTCCGCTGGGCTATGAGTCCCTGAAACGGGCCATCGAACTCAACGGCGTCGCCGTGGAGCAGAACCTGAAAACCTTTGCCTGCGGCCGGCTGGCCGCCCATGCTCCGGAACAGGTGGAAGAGGTGGTCCGTCCGCTGCTGGATCCGTCCAGCCACGAACATATCGCTGATACCCTGGATGAGGTGATTGAGAAGCGGGAGAATTACCTGACCGCCTACCAGAATGCGGCCTATGCCCGCAAATATACCGACCTGGTGAACCGGGTGCGGGCGAGAGAGTCTGAGTTATTTGGTCGGGTGGGCGATCTCAGCGAGGCCGTGGCCCGTTTCTACCACAAGCTGATGGCTTACAAGGATGAGTATGAAGTGGCGCGGCTGTACAGCAACGGCAAGTTCCTGAAAAAGCTGGAAGCCCAGTTTGAGGGCGACTACAAGCTGCAGTTCCATCTGGCCCCGCCGATCCTGGAGAAGAAGGACAAGGCCACCGGTCTGCCGAAAAAACGCGAGTTCGGACCCTGGATGCTGAAAGCTTTCGGTGTGCTGGCCAAATTCAAGGGCCTGCGCGGCACTGCCCTCGATATTTTCGGTTATACCGAGGAGCGTCGCCAGGAGCGCCAGCTGATCAGGGAATATCAGCTGGTGGTGGAAGAGATCATGAAGCGGCTGAATAAAGATAATTACCAGCTGTGCGTGGACATTGCCTCTTTCCCGAAAGACATCCGCGGCTATGGCCATGTCAAGGAGCGCAACCTCCACGAACAGAAAGAGAAGCTTGCCGGTCTGTTGAGTGACCTGGAAACCGGCGCCGTTTCTTCTGCTGCCAAAACCGAAGAGAAAATCCCGGCCTGAATGCCGGGCACACAAACCGCAAATCTGCACCAAAAGAGAAAGTCAGAGTGATGATCGAAGCAAACCAGTTCAAAGGACACGAACAGCTTGTTTACCTGCACGACAAGGAAACCGGCATGAAGGCGATTATCGCCATGCACGACACCACCCTCGGCCCGGCGGCCGGTGGTTGTCGCATGTGGCCCTATGACAATGAAATGGACGCCATCGCCGATGTGCTTCGTCTTTCCCGCGGCATGAGCTACAAGAATGCCGTGGCCGGTCTGGACCTGGGCGGCGGTAAATCCGTCATTATCGGCAATCCCCACAGCGACAAGAGCGAGGAAATGTTCCGCGCCTTCGGTCGCATGGTGGAAAGCCTGGGAGGTAAATATATTGCTGCGGAAGACGTTGGTATTTCCGTGGAAGATATGGAAACCGTCGCCCGGGAAACCAGCCACGTGATCGGCCTCAGCGAAGGCGAACATGCCTCCGGCGATCCGTCTCCCTTTACCGCCGAGGGCGTCTTCAATGGCATTCGCGCCGCTGTCAAATACAAGTTGGGCAAGGAAGACATGGACGGCATGACCGTTGCCGTCCAGGGCCTGGGTCATGTGGGGTATTACCTGTGCCGCTTCCTGCATGAAGCCGGGGCGAAACTGGTGGTGTCGGACATTCACCAGCCGTCCATCGACCGCGCGGTCGCCGAATTCGGCGCCACGGTCGTTGCCCCCGCTGAAATCCTGTCGGTGGACTGTGATGTGCTGGCGCCCTGCGCCTTGGGCGCGGTATTGAATGACGATACCATTCCCACCCTGAAAACCGCGATTGTTGCCGGGGCCGCCAATAACCAGCTGGCCCGCGACGAACACGGCCGTATGCTGAAAGAGCGCGGTATCCTCTATGCACCCGACTATGTGATCAACGCTGGCGGCATCATCAATGTCTCCGCCGAGGCGCGCGGCAAATATGATGTGGATTGGGTGCGTGAAAAAGTGTCCAATATTTACAATACCCTGATGACCATCTATCGTCGCTCGGACGAAGAGAACCGCCCGACCAATGTGATTGCCGACGAACTGGCCGAGGAAATCATTGAGGCGGGCCGTGTGCGCAACCGGGCGGGCAAAGCAGCCTGATTGGGCAATCAGAGGGGAACCTGATGAGTGAGACTTACAAACCCGGCGCTGTCGACCTGACCGGGGAAGATATCCACTGGGACCAGGATGTCAGCTACGGCCAGTATCTTGGTCTCGACAAGTTGCTCGACTGCCAGACCCTGCGCAGCGACCAGCATGACGAGATGATGTTTATCATCATTCATCAGGCCTCCGAACTGTGGATGAAGCTATCGATCCATGAACTGACTGGCGCCATGGAACAGATCCGCCGGGATGAGCTTGGCCCGGCGTTCAAGATGATCAGCCGCATCGCCCGCATCCAGGAACAGCTGATTCAGTCCTGGAACATCCTCGCCACCATGACGCCGAGCGATTACCTCAAGTTCCGGGACTCGCTTGGCCAGAGCAGCGGGTTCCAGTCCTACCAGTACCGGATCATCGAATTTTCGCTGGGCAACAAGAACCCGGGCATGGTCGAGGTGCACAAGGCTCATCCGGAAATCTACCGCCAGGTCAGGGCGGCACTGGATACGCCGAGCATTTATGACCTGACCCTGAAGCTGCTCTATGATCGTGGCTTCAATGTTCCCACCGACAAGCTCAGCCGGGACTGGAGCGAGCCCTATGTGGCCTCCGCAGAGGTGGAGCAGGTCTGGCAGCAGGTTTACGCCATGGCCGACAAATACTGGGATCTTTATGAGCTGGCCGAAAAACTGGTCGACCTGGAACATCGGTTCCAGAGCTGGCGCTTCAGCCACCTGAAAACGGTGGAGCGGGTGATCGGCTACCGGCGCGGCACCGGCGGCACCGGCGGGGTCAGTTATCTGTCCAAGGCGCTCGAGCTGCAATTCTTCCCCGAACTCTGGTCGGTCCGCACCTCACTCTGAACGGATCAGGGCCTCTAGTTTCCGGAACAGCAGGCTGTCCGGCCGGTTGAGTTCCATGACAATATCGAAGTGATTGACGACGGGGAGTTCAAAACATTCCCCGCTCGCGCCTTTTGCCAGCATGGCGCGGAAATAATCCTCGCTCTGGCGCTTGAACTCGGCGGTTTCATTTTCGCCATAGGTCACAAGTATCGGGCAGCTGTGCTCCGGCAGGTGAAACATCGGGCTGCAGGCCTCGGCGGTTGGCTCGTCGAGCCCCAGCGGGTCGTTGACATAGGTATGGACCAGCGGGCGCACGTCAAATACGCCGCTGACGAGCAGGGCGGCCTTCAGCGGGCAGCTGTCAAATCCCCATGCCGGCCAGTCGGTGCTGAGCATCTCCGCGGCGAGGTGGCCGCCGGCCGAGCTGCCGGAAATGGAAACATTCCCGGGGTCACCTTTGAAGTTATGGGCGGTTTTCAGGATGCTGATCAGGCCGCGTCGGGTCTGCTCGATGATCTCCGGCATGGTGGCTTCCGGCGCCAGGGTATAATCGAGGGCAATGAAGATGATATCCTGGTCGATAAAATTGGGGGCGGCAAAGCTGCTTTCCAATTTTGACAGCATCTGCCAGTAGCCGCCGTGGATAAACACATGGACCGGGAAGGGGCCGTCGCCGTCGGGGACGAAAACATCCATGACCGAGCGCTCCTCCGGCCCGTATCTGACGTCGGCCAGCAGGTTTTTGGCGCAGGCTTCCCGGCCTTTTGCGCTGAGCTCATTATACATCTTGATATAGACTTTGATGTCGTCAATGCAGCTGCTTGGCGAATATTCCCGCTCAAGTTTTTCCCTGTCCCAGTCGCGCCAGATATCTTTCGCCACAGTCTTTTGATCCCCATAAAATTTTTAACTGTTTATTCCGCCCACAGGCGCAGTTTTTGCTGTTTTTTCCTGTCAGAAAAAAATTACTGACAGGAAAAAGAATGGTAAATTTTCCCGTGGGGTTAAAAGATAGATGATGCTTCAGGGGTTGTCATTGGCAGAATTGAAAATGAGAGTTTTGATAAGGAGTAGTGCTGAATGCTGACCCGGGAACAGTTTGAAGATCTGGATCGCACCGATCCCCTGGCATCCTTTCGCGCGGAATTCGAGTTACCTGAAGATGTGATTTACCTGGATGGCAACAGTCTTGGACCGCTGCCGAAAAGCTCGAAAGAACGCGCCCGCCGGGTGGTGGAGCAGGAATGGGGCCGGGACCTGATTAAAAGCTGGAACAAGGCCGGCTGGTTCGAGATGGGCCAGCGGATCGGGAATAAGATCGCCGGTCTGATCGGCGCCGATCAGGGCGAGGTCATCGTCTGCGACAATACCAGCCTCAACCTGTTCAAGGTGCTGAGCCTGGCGCTCGACATGAAGGCGGACCGGCGCAAGATCCTGATGGAAGGCTCCAATTTTCCCACCGACAATTATGTGGCCCAAGGCCTGTGCAAGCATCTTGGCTATGGCCATGAGGTGATTTTTGCCGAGCGCGAACAGCTGATCGACGCGATTACCGAGGATGTGGCCGTGGTCTCGCTGGTCCATGTCCATTACAAGACCGGGCAGATCCTGGATGTGAAAGCGATCATGGAAAAGGCCCGCTCTGTCGGCGCGCTGGTGGTCTGGGACCTGGCCCATTCCGCCGGGGCGGTGCCGGTGGACCTGGGCGACTGGAAGGCGGATTTTGCGGTTGGTTGCGGCTATAAGTATCTCAACGGCGGGCCGGGTGCCCCGGCCTTTGTCTATGTGGCCAAACGTCACCAGGGCCGGTTCCGGCAGCCGCTGGACGGCTGGTGGAGCCACAAGGCGCCGTTCGACTTCACCCGCGATTATGAACCGGCCGAGGATATCTGGCAGATGATGACCGGCACCCAGCCGATCCTGTCCATGTCCTTACTGGAGGAAGGCGTCGACCTGATGGCCCGGGCCGACATGGGCATGCTGCGGGAGAAATCGAAACGGCTCGGGGATATGTTCATCCAGTTGGTAGAGGAAAAACTCGACGGCTGCGGCTTCGAGGTCGTCAGTCCCCGCGATGCCGAGGTGCGCGGCAGCCAGGTTTCCCTGACCCATGACTATGGCTATCCCATCATGCAGGCCCTGATCGAGCGCAACATCATCGGCGACTTCCGGGCGCCGGATATCCTGCGTTTTGGTTTCGCCCCGCTTTATGTCCGCTACAGTGATATCTGGGACACGGTCGAAATGCTCCAGGACATCATGCAGAAGAATTTATGGAATTTGCCTGAATATCAGGCAAAGGCTGCTGTGACCTGATCCGTCACGGCATTACTGTCCAACTCGAGCCCTGGTGGAAATGCACCGGGGCTTTTTTTTGCTGCAAAATTGGGTAGGATAAGTAAGTGAAAATTGGGGGCAAATAATGACCGAATCTGCAAAGTTGATATTAATTCACATCCTACTGCCTTTGGCAGGGCTGTCTTTGTTCCTTTGGCTGGCTCATAGGATGAGAAGGGCGCGAATTTCTTCTCCACCAATATTTTCTTTATTTATCGTGTTCGGCTGCTATGGATGGCTGGTTACAATGTTGCTCTACTATTTGATGGATGTGCATGTATGGTCAGGAATGCATTCATTAACGGCCGCATTCATGTTGTTTTTTGCGCCGCTAATCTCGCTAGCCGTATGGTGGTTTGAAAAAAAGCGTTTCCAATTGTCAGCCTACCATAAAAGGGTTTCGCAGTTTGCTTTCTCATATAGTGGGTCGCACGTGACTTTGGCGGCTCTCTTTTATGCGATGGCACATTTTTATGGACTACCCGGGTCCTAAAGAAGGGGCTTCTTGGTTTTTCATTTTAAAACCTCCCCGTTCAGTGTAAGCTTTTGAAAAACAAGGGGTGTGTGTCATGGAAAATTTCTCCACGCTGTCCATAAATTTCATCGAAGTACTGGCCTATCTGTTCCTGTTCGTGGTCGGCACCGGGGTCATCTGGGTCGCCATTCTCTATGTGGTCGACAAGACCCAGACCGAAAGCACGCTCCGGCGCAATTTCCCGGTCATTGCCCGGTTCCGCTATTTCTTCGAGCATCTCGGCGAGTTTTTCCGCCAGTATTTTTTCGCCATGGACCGGGAGGAAATGCCGTTTAACCGCGCCGAACGCTCCTGGTGCTACCGGGCGGCCAAGGATGTGGACAGCACCATCGCCTTCGGCTCCACCCGCGACCTCAGGCCCGTGGGCACGGTCTATTTCGCCAACACCGCTTTCCCCCATCTGGATGAGGAAGTGGTCGAGGCCGGACCGGTCACCATCGGCCCCCATTGCCGCCACCCCTATGAAACTGACGCTCTGGTCAATATTTCCGGCATGAGCTTTGGCGCGCTGTCGGTGCCGGCGGTCCGGGCTTTGTCCCGGGGGGCGAAAATGGCCGGGGTGTGGATGAACACCGGGGAAGGGGGATTGTCGCCCTATCACCTGGAAGGCGGCTGCGACATCGTGTTCCAGATCGGCACCGCCAAATTCGGGGTGCGCAAGCCGGAAGGCGGGTTTGACGAGGACAAGCTGCGCAAGGTTGGCGGCCACGACCAGGTCAAAATGATTGAAATCAAGCTGAGCCAGGGCGCCAAGCCCGGCAAGGGCGGCATCCTGCCCGGCATCAAGGTCACCCCGGAAATCGCCGCAATCCGCGGCATTCCGGTGGGGGAAGATGCGATCAGTCCCAACCGCCACCCGGAAATCAAAAATGTCGGCGACCTTTTGGACATGATCCATTATGTGCGCGACGTGACCGGTAAACCGGTCGGCTTCAAAAGCGTCATGGGGCACGAGAGTTTCTACGTCGACCTGTGCGAGGAGATCAATAAGCGCGGCGAGGAAAGCGCGCCCGACTTCATCACCATCGACAGCGCCGACGGCGGCTCCGGCGCCGCGCCCATGAGCCTGATCGACAATATGGGCGTGCCGATCCGGGAAAGCCTGCCCGAGGTGGTCGATATCCTGAAGAAGCAGGGATTGCGGCAGCGGATCCGGGTCTGTGCCAGCGGCAAGCTGATCACCCCGTCGGAAGTGGCCTGGGCCTATTGCGCCGGGGCGGATTTTGTCAATTCCGCCCGCGGCTATATGTTCGCGCTCGGCTGCATCCAGTCGCTCCAGTGCAACAAGAATACCTGCCCGACCGGCATCACCACCCACAACAAGAAACTGCAATATGGCCTCAATCCGGAAGACAAGGCGGTCCGGGTCTATCACTATGCCAGGAATATGGAAAAGGAAGTGAAGATCATCGCCCACAGCTGCGGTGTGGACAGCCCGCGGCAACTGACCCGGGATCATGCCCGGCTCCGGCTCGGCAACGGCAAGTCGATGGTGATGTCGGAGCTCTATCCGGAACTGGGCATGTAGGCCGCAAAGGCGCAGTTTGTCTCATTTGCCGGGCGTTTTATCTGGTTTGTCTGTACAGGGAGTGCGGTTTTAGGCAGAATGGCTCCAAAGAAAAGAACAAGATACTGAGTTTTTAGGCAATTAAGTAACCGGGTGAAATAACCAGAGCATGGGGCTTCACAGATACAGATATTACGACCTGGTGATGGCGGCGTTCGTCACCGTGCTGGTCTGTTCCAACCTGATCGGGCCGGCCAAGGTGGCCTCGCTGGAGGTCTTTGGCACCCCGTTCGTGTTTGGCGCGGGAGTGCTGTTTTTCCCGCTGTCCTATGTGTTCGGCGACGTGTTGACCGAAGTTTATGGCTACGCCCGCGCCCGCAAGGTGATCTGGGCCGGGTTCGCCGGTCTTGCCTTTGCTTCCTTCATGAGTTTCGTGGTGGTGGAGCTGCCGCCGGCGCCGGGCTGGGACCAGCAGGAAATCTATGCCACCGTATTCGGCCAGGTGCCGCGCATCGTCTTTGCCTCGCTCAGCGCCTTTTTTGTTGGCGAGATCGTCAATGCCTATGTGATGGCGCGGATGAAAATCTGGACCAAGGGCAAACATCTCTGGACCCGGACCATCGGCTCGACCATCGTCGGACAGGCGGCGGACAGCCTGATTTTCTATCCGGTGGCCTTCCTCGGCGTCTGGGATGCCAGCCTCGTGATCCAGGTGATGATCAGCAATTTCCTGCTCAAGGTCGGCTGGGAAGCGGTGCTGACCCCGGTGACCTACCGCATTGTCGGCGCCTTGAAAAAAGCCGAAGGCATTGATGTCTTCGACTATGAAACCGACTTCACGCCGTTCAGTCTGGAAACCACCGACGACGATCTGGAGCCGGAGGAAGGAGAAGCAAAATGAGGAAACTCATGTGCCTCCTGGTTCTCCTGGTCTCCCTGGCCCCCTTGCCGGTCAGGGCCGGAGAGGAATTTGAGAAGTTCAAGCTGAACGCCACCTACCACGCCTATTGGGGCGGCTTTGTGGTTTCCACCATTACCTCCCATGTTTACCTGGCCAAGGACAGCTACAAGGTCGAGGTCTCGTACAAGACCCGGGGGTTGCTCAGCTTTTTCAGCGAGGCGGAAAGCACCACCTACGCCAAGGGGCTGATTAACGCGGACGGCTCTATGTTGCCGTTGCTGTACAAAAAGCAGGGGCATTGGGGTGATACCCACTACAAGCACCTGCTGGAGCGGGAGCCGGGCAGCGGCGAGCCACTGACCATCGGCATCTATAACGAAGACCGGAAATGGGTACGCGAGCCGGTGCCGGAGAGATTCTGGACCTATGTGGATCCCATGACCTATATGCTGGGCCTGTTCACGGAAAACCGGCAAAATATCCAGACCCTGGGCGAGGGCAAGGACTATGTCAGCGATCCGGTCTTCGACGGCTCCGCCGCAGTGCAATACAGCTACAACTGCCCGACCATTGAAAATCTGCCGCAGAACCGCAAATCCCTCTATGACGGAAATGCCATTGTCTGCCGTTTCAGCGAACGGCTGCTGTCGGGAAAAATTCGCGGTACCCGGGAATATGAAGACAAGAAGGAAAGCCGGGATCCCCAGACCTTCAGCCTGTGGGTTGTGCCCTGGAAGGATCTGCCGTTTGTGGTGCCGGTCAGGGGGGAATTTTCCACCGGCTGGGGCACAGTGAAGGTCTATCTGTCGAAGCTCGACATTGAAGTGTTCGTCGATGAGGAGACACTAACCAATAATCCCGACGAAACGGAACAGGAATCGGGCAAAGAGGAGCGGGAAGAATTTATGGACGGAAATCTTTGATCAGTCCGTTCGGCACGTCAGGGCCATCACAGATAATCATGCGGGCGTCCAGGCTGCCTGCTGTCCGGTGAACCGACAGGTCGAGAAATTCCGGCATGACCAGAAGGTCGAGAAAAATCCGTGTTTCAGGATAGTACAGCAGGTAAAACCTGTGCCATTTTTCATCTTCCGGGCCGACGAAGATTTGCCGTACCGCTTCACCGATGACAAGCCTGGCTCCCATGGCTTCGGCAATTTGACTGGCCGGGCCGGCATATCTTTCCTCAAAGGCAGTCTGTCCGGAACAGGGCGTAAATCTGCTGCCGTCCGGGTAAAAGGCATTTTCCCGGAACCTGACCAGATTGACCATCAGCATGGGAAGATCCGGATCCCGGGCGGTAAACTCCTCGATCTGTTTGTCGGTGGGAAAGACATACATGACAGTGTCCTTTGTGAGGCATCAGATTCCCCTACATCTTGCATTTCTCAGTTTAGCAGATAGACTTCCAGATTAAATAAGCAATTTATTCTATACATGTGCGGGGGGATCAGATGACGCCATCAAATCTGTTTAGTGAAGATCAGATGCCGGGATATTACAATCTGCCGGAGCAATTTGAAATATATGACATTCCGGGGCTCGGCTTGTTCAGCAGAAGCCTTTTATTTCCATTTCAAAACGTAAGGCTTTTGTTGTTGTCAGCTGGCGTACTTTTGGCACCAATGATCATATATTTTTTCTCCTTAATGCTTCCTTTGGCTTTGGTGGGAAAGGTAACCGCTCTTTTGGTTATTCCCGTTTTTTTAGCGATGATTATGGGAATGGCCGGTGTCATGAATGAATGGATGCGGACAGGTCTTGGGTTATCCCAGAGATATCCCGCGGGCCTGATGCGTTTTTTCAGAGGAGTCTGGGGCAACATCGGGCGCTTGATTGTCATCGGGATTATCGGCGGTATAGCGTCGATGATTGTCGTGCTGCTAATTTCTGTGGTCACCGGCGGGTTGCTTGATTTTGACCGATCCGAAATGGGAACACTCGACGAGGAACTTCCGGCCTTGGTGAAATATTTCTTTCTGTACGCTCTGGCGACGTCGGTAATATTTACATTTGTTTTGAGTTATGTTTTCAGTCGTTTCGGCGTGGATCTGGTTACAGGTGCCATGAACGAAAGAAATAAACGCAAAGTACAGGAACGGGTACCTTTTGGCGCAAAACTGAAAGGACTTTTCCTGCCACTTTGGGGGACTTACCTGCTATCTGCTTTGGTCAGTACCGGCGTTTCTATGATTCCCGCAATGATCATGGCGGGGGAGTTTTCCGAAGGTCAATATGAGAGCCTTCCCGAGGCTTCAACAGCCCTGAGCAGCCTGAGCTGGATTATGCTGCCGACAAGCCTGCTCAGTATTCTGCTGTCATTTTATATTTTTGCCGTCTTTAGCAGTATGTTTGGCCTGGCTTTCCGCTACCGTTTCGGCCTGACGGACGAGATGCTGCAAGCGATAGACAGAAGCTAGCTTATTCCGCCACATCCAGTTCACACCAGATCGGGGTGTGGTCGGAGGCCTTTTCCCGACCGCGCGGCTTGCGGTCCACATCGCAGGCCCTGAGCTTGTCGGCGGCCTGGGGGGAAAGCAGCAGATGGTCAATCCTGAGGCCGTTGTCTTTCTGCCAGGCGCCGCCCTGGTAATCCCAGTAGGTATAGTTATGGCCGCTGGGATGGAAGGCCCTGAGGGCATCGGTCAGGCCGAGGTTAAGCAGGGTATAGAATTTATCGCGGCTTTCCGGCATGCACAGCGCATCCCGGGCAAACCGTTCAGGGGCGTAACAGTCTTCATCCTTGGGACAAACGTTGTAGTCGCCGCCGAGCACAAAGACTTCCTCGGTTTGCAGAAGTTTCCCGGCCCGGGCGATGAGCCGGTCCATCCAGCCCAGTTTATAGTCGAATTTCTCGCCCGGCACCGGATTGCCGTTGGGCAGGTAGAGGGCGGCGACCCGCACGGTGTTGACGGTCGCCTCCAGATAACGGGCCTGTTCGTCCGATTTGTCGCCGGGCAGGCCGACCATCACATCTTCAATGGGGTATTTGGACAGGATGGCGACCCCGTTGTAGGTTTTCTGGCCGTGGGTTTCCACGTTATAGCCCAGGTCCTCGATCTCCATGCGCGGGAAATTCTCATCAACGCATTTCAGTTCCTGCAGCAGAACCACATCGGGCTTGAATTCATCGAGCCATTCCACCACCCGCGGCAAGCGCGCCTTGACGGAGTTCACATTCCAGGAGGCTATTTTCATGAATTTCCCTATACGGCAAAGGAGGAACCGCAGCCGCAGGAGGCTGTGGCGTTGGGGTTTTTGACGACAAACATCGAGCCCGCCAGCTCTTCCACAAAATCCACTTCGGAGCCGGTCAGATAGAGCAGGGACAGGCCGTCGACCAGCATGGTCACGCCGTCCCGTTCGACGACGAGGTCATCGTCTTTCTGGTCCTCGACCAGGTTGAAGTCATACTGGAATCCGGAACAACCGCCGCCGTTGACGGCGATACGGAATTTAAGCTCCGGATTGCCTTCGCTCTGGATCAGCGTGGCGATCCGCTTTGCTGCGCTTGCCGATAAGGTGACCGGCGTATCCATGGTACCCATGTTAATGTCCTGATGCCCTGATTTCACGTAACTTTTTGAGTTATCTATACCCAGTATATGTAGGCTTCTTGAAAGAATTGTCAATATTCCAAAAAAAGCGGGAAATTGTCATGAAAAGCCTGTAAGGTCATGTAAAACAGGGAATATTACAGCGTGAGGCCATGACTTCAGAATTCACACTTTTCCAGCCACAGCACCATTATGCGCCCTATGCCTGCCTGGCGGAGAACAGTCGCGGCCGGCTCTACGGCGAGCCGGAAACCGTCACCCGTTCCCCGTTCCAGCGGGACCGGGACCGGATCATCCATTCCAGCGCCTTCCGCCGGCTGAAGCACAAGACCCAGGTTTTCGTCTATCATGAGGGCGACCATTACCGGACCCGGCTGACCCATTCCATCGAGGTCTCGCAGATCGCCCGGTCCATCGCCCGGGTGCTGGGCCTTAACGAGGAAATTACCGAGGCGCTGTCGCTGGTGCATGATTTCGGCCATACACCCTTTGGTCATGCCGGGGAGGATGCGCTGGATGACCTGATGGCACCCTATAAGGGATTTGACCATAACGCCCAGTCGCTGCGCATTGTGACCAGGCTGGAGCAGCGCTATGCCGGATTTGACGGTCTCAACCTGACCTGGGAAACTCTTGAGGGGCTGGCCAAGCATAACGGGCCGCTGTGCCGGGAGGGGGAGCAGGATCACCTGCATGTGAATTTCCTGGAATATAACAACCAGCATGACCTGGAACTGCATACCTATGCCAGCCTCGAGGCCCAGGTGGCGGCCATTGCCGACGACATTGCCTATAACAACCATGACATCGCCGACGGGCTCAGGGCGGAATTGTTCACCATTGATGAAATCTGTGAAATTCCCCTGGTGGCGGAACTGGTCCGCGAGGTTCATGACTCCCATGGCGATCTGGAGGAGCGGCGGTTCGATCACGAGATTATCCGCCGGCTGATCAACCGCATGGTCAATGATATCCTGGCGGAAAGCCGTCGGCGCCTGATGGACTATAAGCCGGAAAGTGTGGATGATGTGCGCCGGGCAGGGCGGCGCATGATCGCCTTTTCCGGGGAGATGAAGCAGACCGACCGGGAACTGAAAGTGTTCCTGATGAAGAATATGTATCGCCATTTCAAGGTCTGCCGCATGACCAGCAAGGCCAAAAGGGTTGTCCGCGACCTGTTCGCTCTGTATATGGAGGAACCGGAATGTTTGCCCGAGAAATGGCAGGAACGCTTGACTGATCATGATGAACAGGATAGAGCCCGTCTGATAGCCGATTTCATTGCCGGCATGACCGACAATTATGCCCTGATGGAGCATAGAAGACTCTTTGACATGACGATGTTTGAATTATGAATATATACAAAGACCTACAGAATAAAATTAAAGTAATAGTTGAGGATTTGTCGGCGTCCGGGGACCTGCCGGAGGGCCTGGACCTGTCACATATGACGCTGGAAAGCCCGCGCGATCCCTCCCATGGCGACATGGCCACCAATGTGGCGATGATTCTGACCAAGCAGGCGAAAATGAATCCGCGCCAGATCGCCGAGCTGGTGGCGACGAAGCTGGAAACGCTGGAGGAGGTCGCCTCTGTGTCTGTGGCCGGCCCGGGATTTATCAACCTCAACCTGCAACCGGAATTTATTCGTGACCAGGTTGGCGTCATTCTTGCCGCCGGCCACGACTATGGCAATTCCGATATCGGCGGGCAGGAAAAGATCAACGTGGAATATGTGTCCGCCAACCCGACCGGCCCCATGCATGTCGGCCATTGCCGCGGCGCCATTTTCGGGGATGCGTTGGCACGACTGCTGGATTTTGCCGGCTTTGATGTCACCAAGGAATATTATATCAATGATGCGGGCAGCCAGATCGACGTGCTCGCCCGCTCGCTCTATCTGCGCTACAAGGAAGCGCTGGGCCATGATATCGGCGAGATCCCGCAGGGCCTCTATCCCGGCGAATATCTGATCGAGCCGGGCAAGGCGCTGGCGGCCGAATATGGCGATGAGTTTGTTGATCAGTCCGAGGAAGAGTGGTTGCCGGTGGTGCGCAAGTTCGCCACCGACAAGATGATGGAAATGATCAAGGAGGACCTGTCCGTCCTCGGCATTCATCATGACGTCTTTTTCTCGGAAAAAACGCTGCATGAAAACGGCGGTATTGAGGAAGCAGTCGAGGAACTGCGCAAAAAGGGCCTGATCTATGAAGGCGTGCTGGAACCGCCGAAGGGCAAACTGCCCGACGACTGGGAAGAACGCCCGCAGCTGTTATTCAAAGCGACACAGTTTGGCGATGATATCGACCGGCCGCTGCAGAAGTCGGACGGCACCTGGACCTATTTTGCCGCCGATGTGGCCTATCACTACAACAAGGTGAATCGTGGCTTCAACAATATGATCGATGTCTGGGGCGCGGACCACGGCGGATATGTGAAGCGTGTGCAGGCGGCCATCAAGGCCATCACCGACGGCAAGGGTGAGCTGGATGTGCGCCTGTGCCAGCTGGTAAACCTGCTGAAGGACGGCCAGCCTTATAAAATGTCCAAACGCGCCGGTACCTTTGTCACCCTGCGCGATGTGGTTGACGAAGTGGGCAAGGATGTGGTCCGCTTTATCATGCTGACCCGCAAGAATGATGCGGCGCTTGATTTCGATTTCACCAAGGTGACCGAGCAGTCCAAGGACAACCCGGTGTTCTATGTGCAGTATGCCCATGCCCGGGTGCATTCCGTGCTCCGGAAAGCCTGTGAGATGTTTGAGGGACTGGATATTTCGCCGGAAGCGTTGGCCAAAGCGGACCTGTCCCTGCTTGGCGATGACGCGGAACAGTCGCTGGTGAAGAATATGACCGGCTGGCCACGGCTGGTGGAGAGTGCGGCGCTGGCGCACGAACCACACCGGATTTCCTTCTATCTTTACGACCTGGCGTCCGAGTTCCATGCCCTGTGGAATAAGGGCAACGACAATCCGGGACTGAAATTTATATTGGAAGATAACAGGGAACTGACCCTGGCCCGCCTGGGGATGATTTCAGCCCTTGCCAATATCGTTGCAACAGGGCTTAATATACTGGGTGTCGAACCATTGACAGAAATGTAAAACGACTTGATACGCCTAAAGGGGATTAGTAATGGCAGAGGAACTTAAGGAAAAGTCATCCTGGCTGGAGCCCTTGCCGGAGGAATATGCCGGCGAAGAGAATATGACCAGTCGGCGCATGATTATTGCTGCCATTACCGTGGTTGTGCTGGCGATTTTTGCCGGTGTGATCTGGTACAGCTACATGCAGGGCGCGGACAAGGGACCGGTTCCCGTGGTCAAGGCCGATAAATCCGTGATCAAGGTCAAACCGGAAGATCCGGGCGGCATGGAAGTGCTGCATCAGGACAAGGAAATTTTCGAGCATGTGGCTGGCACGGAGGAAGCGAAAGAAGAGGTGCTGGCGTCCAGTTCGGAAATTCCCATGGACCGTCCTGCGGCGGACAAACCTTCCCAGAATGCGTCCTCTGACGTGAATGTGGCGTTGCCGCCCAGCCCGCCGGTGGATGAAGGCGTCGAAGTTTCTGCCGACAAGGTCGAGGAACAGGTCTCGCCTGCTGCCCCGGCGCCGGCGTCATCCGCAGCAATTTCAGCGACCGGCGAATTTATGATCCAGCTCGGTGCCTTCAGCCAGCTGTCCAGTGCCGAAAAACTGTGGGCGTCCCTGTCTGACAAGCATGCGGATATTCTCGGCGGCCTGACCCCCGACTATATGGTGGTGGACCTTGGCGACAAGGGGGTCCTCTATCGGGTTCGCGGCGGCAGCATCGAAACCCGCGAAGACGCCGACAAAATCTGCGACCGGCTGAAAAAGGCCGGCCAGGGCTGCATGGTTGTCAAGAAATAAATGCCGCGCCCCGTAATCACCGATTGTGACGGCACCAGGCTGACTGAAGAGGAAAAGTCCCTGTTCAGCGAGCTGGAGCCTTTCGGATTTATCCTGTTTGCCCGTAATTGCGAGAACCCGGACCAGGTCCGCGCCCTGACCGACGAAATGCGCGAAGTTGTCGGGCGCGAGGATATTCCGATCCTGATCGACCAGGAAGGGGGCCGGGTGGTGCGCCTCGACCCCAAGGTCTGGCGCAAACCGCCGGCGCCGAAAGTTTTTGCCGATCTTTATGAAATTGATCCCGACCGGGCTGTGGAGGCGCTGTCGGTCAACAGCTTCCTGATTGCCATGGACCTGGCGGAACTGGGCATCACCATCGACTGTTTTCCGTTGCTGGATCTGCTGTTTGAGGGCGCGCACAACATTATCGGTGACCGGTCTTTCGGATCTGACCCGGCAAAGGTCATTGCCTTGGGGATCGCGGCCTGCGAGGGCCTGGTCTCGGGCGGGGTGTTGCCGATGATCAAACATATCCCTGGTCACGGCCGGGCCAAAGTGGACAGTCACGAGGAACTGCCGGTGGTGGAGGCGCCACTGGAAGACCTGCGTAACCTGGATTTCGTGCCGTTCCAGGCCTTGTCCGGTATGGGCTGCGCCATGACGGCCCATGTGACCTACAGCGCCATTGATCCGGAACATCCGGCAACCCTGTCCTCCAAACTGATACGGCAGATCATCCGCAAGGAAATCGGATTTACCGGCGTCCTGTTTTCCGACGACATCAGTATGAAGGCACTCAGCGGCACAGCGGCGGAAAACGCCAAGGGCGCCCTCCGTGCCGGCTGTGACCTGGTCCTTCATTGCAATGCGTCCCTTGAAGAACGCGAAGATGTGCTTAAATCTCTTTATGACTTCAATCCGACCAATGAAGCCTGGATCCGGGATGTCCTTGGTCGCCGCCGCATGCCCCGGGAAATCGACAAAAAATCCCTGCAGAATTGGCTGAACGAGGCGCTCGGCGACATGCTTGAAAAGAAAGTTCAGTAATTGTCCGATTATATGACCGACCTGCCTCTGCTCCTGACCACGCTCAGCGTGTGGATTATTCCCCTGCTGCTGGCAATTACCATGCATGAGGCGGCTCATGGCTGGGTGGCCTGGAAACTGGGCGACGATACGGCCAAAATGCAGGGCCGGGTGACGTTTAACCCGACAGCCCATATCGATCCCTTCGGTACGGTGTTACTGCCGTTGATCCTGCTGATGACAAAAACGCCGTTCCTGTTCGGCTACGCCAAACCGGTTCCGGTTAATTTCAGCCGCCTGAACAATCCGAAAACGGATATGGTGTGGGTGGCGCTGGCGGGGCCGGGCGCCAATGTTCTGCTGGCGCTGCTGGGCGGCCTGCTTCTCAACCTCTATATTGTGGTGCCGGATATGATGGCCGACTGGTATCGTGACAACCTGATCAATCTGGTGCGTATCAACGCCATTCTGGCGGTCTTCAACATGCTACCCATCCCGCCGCTGGATGGCGGGCGGGTGGCGGTTGGGTTGCTGCCGCGCAACCTGGCGATGCCGCTGGCGCGTATTGAGCCCTACGGCATGTGGATCCTGCTCGGGCTGATTTTCCTGCTGCCTATGATCACCGCAAGCTTGGGATTGAATTTCAATCTGCTTTTCGCCATTATAAGACCCCCGGCTGAATTTATCGCAAGTTTGGCCCAGGCGTTGATTTTTATATGAGGCTATATGGCAACCACCGGTGACATCGGTTTTGAAGACCAGGCGGATCCTGCTGCTGCAGTATCCGACATGGAGGAAGCCGAGCGTCTTGTCCTTGACATCCGCGGATTCGAAGGCCCGCTGGATGTATTGCTTGCCCTGTCCCGCACCCAGAAAGTGGACCTGAAGCAGATCTCGATCCTTGAACTGGTCGAGCAATATCTGGTTTTTATCGCCGAAGCCCGTCGCCTGCGCCTTGAGGTTGCCGCCGACTATCTGGTGATGGCGGCCTGGCTGGCTTATCTGAAATCCCGCCTGTTGCTGCCGATCGAGGAAAGCGAAGAAGAGCTATCCGCCGATGAACTGGCGGCCAGGCTGACCTATCAGCTGCAACGGCTGGAAGCCATGCGGGACGCCGCCGCCAAGCTCATGTCCCGGGACCAGTTGGGCAGGGATGTTTTTGTGCGCGGCGCGCCGGAAGCTGTCCATATTACCCGCAATGCCACCTATGAACTCAGCCTCTACGAATTGCTGAAAGGCTATGCGGAACATAAAATCAGGAAATCCGTATCCGATATCCGCATTCATAAGCGCGAGGTCTATACCCTGGACCAGGCCCTGGAGCGCCTGGGAGACATGATTGGTCAGGTGCTGGACTGGACGTCGCTGGAGGCCTTCCTGCCGGCGGATTTGAAAAGCAATGACATGATGCGGTCGGCCAAGGCCTCGCTATTCACCGCCACGCTGGAGATGGCGCGCCAGGGTAAAGCCGAGATTGTACAGAAGCAGACATTCGGCCCGCTGATGATCCGCGGCCGGCACAGGGAGGACTAATGGAAAAACCGGAACAAATCAGGATTGTCGAGGCCCTGTTATTTGCCAGTGACAAGCCGCTGTCGGCCATCGCCCTGGCCGAATGCCTGCCGGAAGGCGCCCATGTGGAAGAGCTGCTGTCGGAGCTACAGGAGCAGTATGAAAAGCGCGGGGTCAATCTTGTCGAAGTCGCCGGCAAATGGATGTTCCGGACAGCGCCGGACCTGGCCTTCCTGCTGCGCAAGGAAGTGGAGGAGGAACGCCGTTTGTCCCGCGCTGCGATCGAGACTCTGGCCATTATCGCCTATCATCAGCCGGTCACCCGGGCGGATATCGAGGAAATACGCGGGGTGTCGATGAGCAAAGGCACGCTGGATGTCCTGATGGAGGCCAACTGGGTCCGGATGATGGGACGGCGCCGCACGCCGGGCCGCCCGCAGACCTATGGGACATCGGATCATTTCCTGGTGCATTTCGGCCTGGAGACCATCAAGGACCTGCCGGGGCTTGCCGAACTGAAAGCGGCAGGCTTCCTGGACAATGTCAACACGTCGCGGCTGAATCTGCTCGAGGACGCCAAACCAACCGAGGAACAGCCCGAATTGCCCAATTCCTGAGCCGTTTGGGCAGAACAGGTTACATTTTTGTGGAACCGCATTTTTTTGTTGCTTTCAGGCACGTTTTTATTGATTTTGAGCATCAACCCCCTAGCTATAGAGGGCAGGGGAAAGGTGCATTAGGAGAATAGGCATGGGATTAAGTATTTGGCAGATTTTGCTGGTTGCCGTTCTGGCAATCCTTCTTTTTGGTCGGGGACGCATTTCCGACCTGATGGGGGATGTGGCCAAAGGCATCAAAAGCTTCAAAAAGGGCATGGCCGAGGATGATGAGGACGAAAACAACAAGCCCGAACCTCCGAAAGTGATCAACCAGAAGTCCGAAGACGTCGTCTCCGAAAAAACGTCGGAAAATACAGAAAATAAATAATTTCCGGGAATTTCCCAATGTTCGATATCGGCATGTTCGAGATGTTTGTGATTGTCGTTCTGGCAATCATTGTGGTGGGGCCGCGGGACCTGCCCAAAATGTTGCGGACGATCGGCCAGTTGGTGCGCAAGGTCAAGGCGTTGGGGCAGGAGTTCCAGTCCGGGATCAAGCAGATTGCCGATGAAGTCGAACTGGAGGAAGTAACCCGCAAGCTGAACGAAGCGGGCAACATTCCCCTGGAAGACATTGACGACAAGCCGGAAATCATCGATGAGGAAGAAGAAAAGGCGGTCGCCCAATCTTCAAAGCTGTCCTCTGGCAATGCCCGGGACGAGGAACCGGCCAAACCGGAAAGTGACATGGTGAAGGGGCAGGAATCTTGACCGAGGAACAGGTACAGGAAATGGATCACAGTGCGGCGCCGCTGATCGATCATCTCATAGAGCTCCGCCAGCGCCTGATCTGGTGCGTGGTTTATCTGCTGGTCGGCTTCGGCATTTGTTATGTCTTCGTCGAGGATATTTACACTTTCCTCGCCCAGCCGTTTGTGGATGTGGCCAACAAGAATGGCCAGGATCCCAATATGATTGCCATCGGCATTCACGAGCAGTTTTTTGTCTATCTCAAGATCGCCTTTTTTGCCTCCTTCTGCGTGACCTTTCCGCTGATTTCCATGCAGGTCTGGAAGTTTGTCGCCCCGGGGCTTTACCGCAATGAAAAGAAAGCCTTTCTGCCGTTCCTGATCGGCACCCCGGTCTTGTTTGCGCTGGGGGCGTCGCTGTCCTATTTCGTTGTTATTCCGCTGGCCTGGAATTTCTTCATGTCGTTCCAGATTTCCCCCGATCATGCCGCCCAGGCAGCGGGTGCCGCTGCGTCAGCGATGGAACACCCCTTGGCCAAGCTGTCGGTGACGGTGATGCCGTCGGTGAAGGAATATTGGTCGCTGGTCATGATGATGATCCTGGCGTTTGGCTTTACCTTTGAATTGCCGATCCTGCTTCTCCTTCTGGCCCGTGTCGGCATTGTCACGGCCGAAGGCCTGGCGAAATCCCGTAAGTATGTGGTGGTCGGCGCCTTTGCCTTTGCCGCCATCATGACACCGCCGGATTTTGTCAGCCAGATTCTGCTTGGCGTTCCCATTCTGCTTCTGTATGAATTGTCCATTATCGCCATCAGGTTAACCATCAAGGAAGAGAAGAATGTTTGATATCAAGGCAATCCGGGAAAATCCGGAGGCATTTGATAAGGGTTGGAAGAAAAGAGGGATCGAGCCCCAGTCTGCGGAACTGCTGGCACTGGACGAAAAGTGGCGCGCCAAGCAGACAGAACTGCAGGAAGCGCAAAGCCGCAGGAATGAAGCTTCCAAGGCCATCGGTATGGCAAAGTCGAAGGGCGAGGATGCGGATGACCTGATCAGGGAAGTGGCCGAACTGAAACAGCAGATGCCGGCGCTGGAAGAGGAAATTCGCGACCTTGAGGAAGAGCTTAACGGTCGGCTGTTGCGGCTGGACAATATTCCGGCCGATGATGTGCCGCTGGGCGACGGTGAAGAAGATAACCTTGAGGTGCGCAAGTGGGGCGACCTGCCGTCCTTTGATTTCGAGCCGAAGCAGCATTTTGAAATAGGTGAAGAGCTGGGACAAATGGACTTCGAGAGGGCAGCCCGCATGTCCGGCTCCCGCTTTGTTGTCCTGCGCGGCGATCTGGCGCGTCTGGAACGGGCCCTTGCGGCCTTCATGCTCGACATGCATACCGGCGAATTCGGCTATGAAGAAGTCTCCCCGCCGGCGCTGGTGCGGGACCAGGCGCTTTTCGGCACCAGTCAGCTTCCCAAGTTCGAGGAAGACATGTTCAAGACCGATACCGGTCATTATTTGATTTCCACCAGTGAAATCCCGCTGACCAACATGGTGCGGGAAGATATTGTCGAGGAAGAGAGCCTGCCGCTGCGCTTTACGGCGCTCACCCCCTGTTTCCGGTCCGAAGCCGGGTCCGCCGGCAAGGATACCCGCGGCATGATCCGCCTGCACCAGTTCCAGAAAGTGGAAATGGTCAGTGTCACGACGCCTGAGCAGTCCTGGGACGAACTGGAGCGCATGACCTCCATCGCCGAGGAAGTCTTGAAGCGGCTGAAACTGCCGTACCGGGTGCTGACCCTGTGCACCGGGGATATGGGATTTGCCGCGCGCAAAACCTATGACCTGGAAGTGTGGCTGCCCGGCCAGGATACCTACCGCGAGATTTCAAGCTGTTCCAATACCGGCGATTTCCAGGCCCGGCGTATGAATACCCGCTGCCGGCCGAAGGGCGAGAAGAAAACCCGCTTTGTCCATACCCTGAACGGCTCCGGACTGGCCGTCGGGCGAACTCTGGTAGCGGTGCTTGAAAATTATCAGCAGGCGGACGGCTCCGTTGTTGTTCCTCCGGTTCTCAGGCCCTATATGCGCGGCCAGGAAGTGATTAAAAAGTCATGATGCAGCCCAGCCCCCGGCGAATTCTGGTTACCAATGACGACGGCATCAATGCCCCGGGACTGGAAATTCTGGAAAAGATTGCCCATGAACTCAGCGACGATGTCTGGACTGTGGCGCCGGAAGTGGAACAGAGCGGCAAGGGCCATGCCCTGACGTTGACCGAACCGCTGCGCTACCGCCAGGTGGCGGAGCGTCGATTCGCGGTCATGGGCACGCCGACCGACTGCGTGATGCTGGCGACCCACAGTATCATACCGGACGGCAAACCCACGCTTCTCCTGTCCGGCATCAACCGCGGCGGCAACCTGGCCGAAGACATGACCTACTCCGGCACCATTGCCGCGGCCATGGAGGGCACCATCTGCGGCATTCCCTCTATTGCGCTCAGCCAGGATGTGGACAAGAGAAACCGGGAAAAACCGTTTCCGACGGCCGAGAAATACGGCCTCGAGATTGTCCGCAGCCTGATTGAGGAAAGCTGGGAAGACGGTATCCTGCTCAATGTGAACTTCCCGACTGACGTCAATACCGTCAAGGGAATCCGCGCCACCCACCAGGGATTCCGGAGCGAAGCCGAGCTGTTCATTGAAGAACGGCAGGATCTGCGCAACAACAATTATTACTGGATCGGTTTTCGCCGGGCTTACGGCAATGCCGTGGAGGCAACGGACCTGGAGGCGATGCTGGAGGACAATATTTCTGTCACGCCGCTGCATCTGGACCTGACCCACTATACGACCTACAATAGCCTCAGAAAGAGCATTAACCGGGATTTCTGATGTCTGCCTCTCTGCAAGAAAAGAAACAGCGGCTTCTGGAGATTCTTCGCATGGAGGGAATCCATGACGAGAAGGTTCTGGACGCCCTCGGCGGCATTGCGCGGGAAAAATTCATACCCGATTACCTGCGTCAGCAGGCCTATGAAAATGCCGCCCTGCCCATTGCCAGCGGTCAGACCATATCCCAGCCTCTTATTGTCGCCTATATGACCCAGGAACTGATGGTCGACGACAGGATGAAGGTGCTGGAAGTGGGGACGGGATCCGGTTACCAGGGGGCGGTCCTGTCAAAACTCTGTCGTCGTTTATTTACCGTCGAACGCCATCTGCCCCTGATGCAGAGGGCGGATGAGTTGTTCAGGGAACTTGGGCTTTTGAATATTACCACCCTGTTCGGCGACGGCATGAAGGGCTGGCCGGAGCAGGCGCCCTTTGATCGCATTATGGTAACCGCGGCGTCCGACAAGGTGCCGGAAAAGCTTCTGGAACAGTTGAAGGAAGACGGCGGGATCATGGTCATTCCCATTGGCGGCCAGGAGGAAACCCAGCATATCTACCGCATTACCCGCCGGGGTGACGATTATGAAACGGAAATTCTGCTGCCGGTGAAATTTGTGCCACTACTGGGCGGTATCGTGCATGATTCCTGAAGCATATTGATCTTGGGAAAACGACTTTCTAAAATCCGGTGTATGATCGGCGTTCACAGTAAAATTTTTGCGCTTGTAACCGGAGCTCTCGTAGCGTCGTTTTTCCTGTCTGCCTGCCAGGAAGGGCATCCCTACCAGATGGGGTATGAAAACCGGGCGCCGACCTGGACGGCAAAAAACACGCCCTATCCCATTCCCGTACCGCGCGCCAAGCCGCGGCCGCCGACCCGCTATGTGGCGGTGCCGGACAATGCCCCCAGTGTGTCTGTCAACCTGTCCGGTGAAACCACCCGGGTAAGAAAGGGAGATACGGTATACGCCATTGCCCGCCGTCACGGGGTGACCGTCAAGCAACTGATCGCCCACAATCGCCTCAAGGCGCCATATCTGTTGCGACCGGGCCAGACCCTGTCTTTGCCGACCTCCGGTCACCATGTGGTGCGCAAGGGAGACACGGTTTACAGTATTTCGCGCCGCTATCGGGTGGATATGCGGGAACTGGCGCAGCTCAACGGCCTGAAAAGGCCTTATGTCCTCAAGGTCGGGCAGACCCTCAATGTGCCGGGTAACGGCTCTTCCGGCAGTTCTGCCGTCAAAGTCGCCCTGCCGTCTTCTCCGCCGGTAAGCGGCAAGGGATTCATGTGGCCGGTGAACGGCAAGGTGATCTCGCACTTCGGGCCGAAATCGCTGGGACTGCATAATGACGGGATCAATATCGCTGCCCGCGAGGGGGAGGTGGTCCGGGCAGCAGAGGCCGGCGTCGTGGTCCATGCGGATTCAAAACTTAAGGGCTATGGTGGCCTGGTCCTGATTCGTCATGCGGGCGGCTGGATGACCGCCTATGCCCATAATTCGCGCCTGCTGGTCAAGAAAGGCGAGAAGATAAAACGGGGGCAGGCCATTGCCCATGTGGGCAAAAGCGGGCGGGTGACAACACCACAGCTGCACTTCGAACTGCGCAAGGGAAACAGAGCCGTAAATCCGGAAAAATATCTGAAAATCTGATATGATCCGAAGCGATTGATCAAACCGCATCAGGGCTAAGAAACAAAAGGATAAGAAAATGGGATCTGTGGGGAAAATAGCATATCTTCTTTTGGCTGTTTTGTTTGTCGGTGGCGCCGCGCTTGAGCCCCTGCCGGGCAGGGTGGCGGATCACTATCAAACCGAAAATGGCAATGTCGAGGTTGAAACCATCGCCACCGGGCTGCAGTTTCCCTGGGCGGTCGCCTTTCTGCCTGATGGCTCGGCCCTGGTGACGGAAAAGCCGGGGCGGTTGCGTCATGTCAGCGGGCACAGGCTGTCGGCGCCGATCAAGGGGGTGCCTATGGTCCATTATGACCGGCAGGGCGGCTTGCTGGATGTGGCGGTCGATCCGGAATTTGACAAGACCGGCACCATTTTTCTGACCTATGCCGAACCGGATGAGTCAGGCGCTGTTTCCGGGACCGCCGTTGCCCGCGCCCGACTGGTGCTGGATGAAAATCCGAGGCTTGAAGATTTTAAAGTCATTTTCAGCCTGCCGAAAAAGTCGGAACTTTCCATTCATTTCGGCTCCCGCATCGTCTTTGCCGATGACGGCACCCTGTTTGTCACTGTCGGCGATCGCTATATTTCCGAGGAAAAGGGGCTCGGCATGCGGGCTCAGGACCCGTTCGATCCGGCGGGCTCGGTCCTACGCCTCAATAAGGACGGTTCCATTCCCGCCGACAATCCCTTTGCCGACGGCAAAAAGGCCCATCCGGCGATCTGGTCGATCGGTCACCGCAACCCCCAGGGCGCGGTGTGGAACAAGGACACCCACTCGTTGTGGACTGTCGCCCATGCGGCCCGGGGCGGGGATGAAATCAATCATCCCGAAGCCGGCAAGAATTACGGCTGGCCTATTATTACCTACGGCGTCAATTACAATGGTGAGAAGATCGGCGTCGGCACTCACAAGGAAGGCATGGAGCAGCCGGTTTACTACTGGGACCCCTCCATCGCGCCGTCCGGCATGGTCTGGTATGACGGTGCGGCCTTTCCGGCGTGGCACGGCAACCTGTTTGTCGGGGCGCTCAAGGATGAAATGATCGTCCGGCTCGAACTGAAAGACGGCAAGGTGGTGCATGAAGAACGGATGCTGCAAAGCAAATACGGCCGGGTCCGTGATGTGCGCCAGGGCCCGGACGGCAATCTCTATTTTGTAACCGATGAGCGCAAGGGCAAGCTGTACCGCATCAAGCCTGCGGCCAATTAACCCAGCGTCACGCCCTTGCGGCCGGCCAGGTCCTGGATGAACTGCCAGGCCACACGGCCGGAGCGGGAGCCGCGGGTGGTGGCCCATTCCTTGGCGTCGGCGTGGACTTCGTCCAGGTCGGCCGGGATATTGTAATGCTCGATATAGGCGTCGATCATGCGCAGGAAGACCTCCTGCGGGCAGCTGTGGAAGCCGAGCCACAGGCCGAACCGGTCGGACAGGGAGACTTTTTCCTCGACCGCTTCTGACGGATTAATGGCGGTGCCGCGTTCGTTTTCCATCATGCTCCTCGCCATCAGATGGCGGCGGTTGGAGGTGGCGTAAAACACCACATTCTTCGGCCGGCCTTCAATGCCGCCTTCCAGTACCGCTTTCAGCGACTTATAGGTGCTGTCCTCGGTGTCGAAGGAGAGGTCGTCGCAGAAAAGGATCACCTGGCGGCCGCTGTCGCGGATAACCTCCAGCAGCCGGGGCAGGGAGGGAATGTCCTCCCGATGGATTTCCACCAGCGCCAGCTTGCTTTTGGTGCCGGCGTTGATTTCCGCATGCAGGGCTTTGACCAGCGAGCTTTTGCCCATGCCGCGCGCCCCCCACAACAGGGCGTTGTTGGCGGGCAGGCCGGCGGCAAACTGTTCGGTATTGCGCCGCAGGATATCGGTCACATGGTCGATGCCTTTAAGCAGGGCGAGGTTGATGTGATTGACGTCTTCCACTTTCTGCAGCCGGTCGGGATCAGCCTGCCAGACAAAGGCGTCCCCGTCTTTCAGGGAAAGATTTGCGGCGCTTGCCGGGGCGATCCGGTCCAGCGCATCGGCAATTCTGTTCAACAGAGGAAGTATTTCTTTACTGTCAGTCATCTCTCTCATCCTTGATTTTGCCTTGCTGTAGCATAGAAAAGCGCCGGTTCAAATATTTTCCGCCTTGTTTTATCCTTGTTTTTTTCAGGGGCGCATCCTATATCGGACTGAAGATTGAAAAAAACGCAAGAAACGCTATAGTTCCTGCATCAAATACACAAAAGGGAAGTGTCAAAATGTTTATCTCAACTGCATATGCACAGGACGCAGCAGCCGGCGGCGATCCGATCATGAGTTTTCTCCCCCTGATCCTGATCTTCGTCGTATTTTATTTCCTGTTGATCCGTCCGCAGCAGAAGCGCGCCAAGGAACATAAACAGATGGTGGAAGGCCTGCGTCGCGGTGACAGGGTCATTACCTCTGGCGGCCTGAAAGGCAAAATCAGCAAAGTGGCCGACGACGTTGTAGAAGTTGAGATCGCCTCAGGCGTAAAAGTGGAAGTCGTGCGCAGTACTCTTGCAGCCGTCGAGGGCAAGCCCGAACCCGCCAACGATTCCGAGAAAAAATAAACAAAACGGGGTAATCCCATGCTGAACTTTCCCCGCTGGAAGGTCATTGTCATAAGCCTGGTATCATTATTGGGGATACTGGCGGCTGTACCGAACTTTTTCACTGAAGAACAATTGAAGGGCATTCCGTCCTTCCTGCCCAGCAAGCAGGTCACCCTCGGGCTTGACCTGCAGGGTGGTGCCCACCTTTTGATGGAGGTGGAGATGGGGCCGGTTCTTGAGGACCGCCTGCAGGATAAGAGCGACGAAATCCGGGATGCCCTGATTGCGGAAAAAATACGTCATCGTCGCCGTATCCGTGACGGCAAGATTATTGTCACCCTCAATAATCCCGCGCAGCAGGAACAGGCTATTTCCCAGATCAAGAGTGAAGCTGCGGCCATGGTCGGGGCCTCCCTGACATCCATCGGCACTGACGATATTTCCGTAACCGACATGGGCAACGGGATTATCGAGGTCGCGCTGACGGAAGGGGCGATCAAGGAATATAAGCGCCTGACCGTTGGCCAGTCTGTGGAAATCGTTCGCCGTCGTATTGATGAAATGGGCACCAAGGAGCCCTCCATCCAGCAGAATGGTGAAGACCGGGTCCTGATCCAGGTGCCCGGCATCGATAACCCTGATGAGCTAAAGGATATTCTGGGCAAGACGGCCAAGCTGGAATTCCGCCTGGTGGACCAGTCGGTCAGCCCGGATGATATCGCCCGCGGACGTGTTCCGCCGGGTACTGAAATCGTGCCTCCCAGTGATGAGGATGCCGCTGCCGGGGCGCCGTCCTATGCGGTCAGGAAACGGGCCATCCTGTCCGGGGAAAACCTTGTCGATGCCAGCCAGGGCTTTGACCAGAACGGGCAGCCGGCCGTGAATTTCCGCTTTGACAGTGCCGGCGGCAAGAAATTTGCCGATGTCACCCGCAAGAATGTCGGCAAGCCTTTCGCCATCGTCCTGGATAACAAGGTCATCAGTGCTCCGCGCATTAATAGTCCGATCCTTGGCGGGTCCGGAATCATCACCGGTAATTTCTCCATCGACAGCGCCAACGAACTGGCCATGCTGCTTCGGGCCGGAGCCCTGCCAGCGCCGCTGAAGGTGCTGGAGGAACGTACCGTCGGTCCCGACCTCGGGGCGGATTCCATTGCTGCCGGTGAAGTGGCGGCCATTATCGGCCTTGCCGCCGTTATGATTTATATCCTGCTGTCCTACGGCTGGTTCGGTGTTGTCGCCAATACAGCTCTGGTGGTGAATATTTTCATGATCCTCGGCCTGTTGTCGACGATCGGCGCCACGCTGACCCTGCCGGGCATCGCCGGTATTGTGCTGACCATCGGTATGGCGGTTGACGCCAACGTATTGATATTTGAACGCATACGTGAGGAACTCAGGAACGGGCGAAATGCGCTGTCGGCGCTGGACATGGGCTATCAGAAGGCCTTCAGCACTATTCTGGACGCCAACGTGACGACCCTGATTGCCGCCCTGATCCTGTTCCAGTTCGGGTCCGGCCCGGTTAAGGGCTTTGCCGTGACCCTGGCGTGCGGGATCTTCACCTCCGTGTTTACCGCGGTCAGCCTGAGCCGGCTGATCCTGGCTACTTGGGCGCGCAAGCGGCGTCCGACAACATTCAAGATATAAGGAGCCTGACCGATGTTACTTAAACTGGTTCCTGATAATACGAATATCAAATTCGTCAATTACCGGAAGGCGGCCTTTGCCCTTTCCCTGTCAATGCTCGTTGCCTCGGTTATCCTGTTCTTTACCCATGGCCTGAACTTCGGTATCGATTTCAAGGGTGGCGTCCTGATGGAGGTCAAGACCGAGCAGACGGCCGACCTGGCGGCAATACGCGAGTCCGTCGGCAGCCTCGGCATGGGCACCCCGGTGGTGCAGGAGTTCGGGGATCCGACTGACGTACTGATCCGCCTGGAATACCAGCAGGACAAGTCGCTGGAACAGATTGTCGAGGAGGTCAAGGCCACCCTGGACAAAACGGTCGAGGGCGAAGTCAGTTTCCGGCGGACGGAAACGGTGGGGCCCAAAGTCTCCGGCGAACTGATTGAGGATGGCGTCCTGTCGGTGACCCTGGCCGTTCTCGCGGTGCTGGTGTACATCTGGTTCCGCTTTGAATGGCAGTTCGGCCTCGGGGCGGTGATCGCCCTGATCCATGATGTGTGCCTGACCATCGGCCTGTTCTGCTTTATCGAGATGGAATTCAACCTTTCCATTATTGCCGCGATTCTGACGATTGTCGGCTATTCCCTGAACGATACGGTGGTTGTCTATGACCGCGTCAGGGAGAACCTGCGCAAATATCGCAAGATGGACATGCTTGAACTGCTGAACCTCAGCCTGAACGAGACCCTGTCACGGACAACCATGACGTCCTTCACCACGCTGCTGGCGCTTGGGGCACTGTTCTATTTCGGGGGCGAGAATATCCACGGCTTCACCGCCGCCATGATCTGGGGCATTTTTGTCGGGACCTATTCCTCCATCTTTATCGCCTGTCCGGTGCTGATGTGGTTTGAAATGCGCCGGGAGCCGGACAATGAGATTCCGGAGGGGATGGAAGTTCTGCCGCCGGAAAAAGGCTGATCCCGACCCATGAAGTTTGAAGAAGCCAAATCCCAGTCCGAAACCAGCATTTCCTCTTATGGCAATGGCGGGTTCCGGATCGGGGAGAATCTGCGCGTTGAAGGCTCCGTCCTGCTCACACCCCAGGGCTATTACCCTTGGGAGGTGACCTCGAAGGAGCAGCTCAGCCCGGAGAGTTTTGCCCGCATCGTCGAGATGAGCGACGAGCTGGAGCTGTTGATCATAGGGACCGGGGAGAATATGATTTTCCTCGACCGCAACCTGCGCAGCTATCTGGAAGGCCACGGCGTCGGCGTCGAGGTGATGGCCACCGGCGCGGCCTCCAGGACCTACAATGTGCTGCTGCTGGAGGGGCGACGGGTAGCCGCGGCCCTGATCGCCGTCTGAATCAAAAAAGGCCGGAACATGTCCGGCCTTTTCCGTTGATATGTGATCTCTTCTACAGTCCCACGGAGTTCTGTCCGGAAATCATGCTGAACAGCATGGGAATGGACAGAAGCGTGTTGGTGCGGGAGAACAGCATCGCCTTACGGGCAGCTGCCGGTTTGGCGCTTGCGTCCGCTTCGACAATGCCGAGCGCAATCTTCTGGTTCGGCCAGATGATGAACCAGACGTTGAAGGCCATGATCAGTCCGAACCACATGCCGAAGCCGATATCAGGCTGCTGCAGAGTCAGGGCCTCGACGATATAGCCGTTCATCCAGGCCAGGATCAGGCCGAAGATGATGGTGCTGAGCGCGGCCCAGCGGAACCAGAACAGAGCTTCAGGGGCGATCACCTTGCTGATGGCCGGTTTCTGGTCGTCAGGGATTTTCGGCATGCTCGGGATCTGGACGAAGTTGAAGTACCACAGGATGCCAATCCACATTACACCGCTGAGAACATGGAGATAACGTACAAGAAAGAGTCCGAATTCATGTGTCATGATATTTGCTTCCCCTCTATCTACTTCATCATGTCGGAAACGGCTTTTTCCGCATCCGATTTGCCACTGTTTTCGAGATAGTTTGTTGCAAATACCATAATAATGGTAAGTACAATGCCGGCGACCACCGTCAACGGCAAGGATTCCAGTATTTTGCTCATTTTTTAAAGTCCCTATATTTATAAATTTGCCTGTATTTTATTTGTGGCAAATTTCCCTCTATCCTTTTTCAGGATGGACCAAGGTTAACAGGTTAGAATGCTTTCGTCAAAAAACCTTTTTTTTCGGTCGGTTAGGCTTGTTCTTGCAACGGTTTTACGGCATGAAGGATGAAAGTCGGAACAGGGTATGACAGACGAAAAAAACATCTTTGAGTATTGCGGCGCGCAGGTAAGAAAACAGGACCATGACAGGTTCCTGACGGTGCTGTTCGCCCCGAAGGAGCGGCGGTCGGATCTGTTCGCCCTTTACGCCTTCAACCAGGAGCTTGCGAAAATCCGCGAGACGGTATCGGAACCGATGCTGGGGGAAATCCGCCTGCAATGGTGGCGGGAAGCGATCGACGAGATATACGCTGACACACCGCGCAAACATGAAGTGGTGGAAGCCCTGGCCGGGACCATCAGGCGCCACGGCCTGCCGCGAGAGACGTTCATTGAAATCATCGACGCCCGGGGCCAGGATATCTATGACGAAAATCCACAGTCCCTTGACGACCTCAGGGACTATCTGCAGAAAACTTCCGGAAACCTGGCCCGGTTGGCGGCACAGGTTCTGGGCGGGGCTGATCCTGTGCTGCTGGAACATGCCGGAAGCAGCGGTCTCGCCTGGGGGATGATCGGTCTTGTGCGGGCGGTGCCCTACCATCTGTCGTTGAGGAAGGTCTTTCTGCCTGCGGACCTGATGGAACGGGAAGGATTGTCCCGGGACTTCCTGGCGGCGCCGGAGAAACGTGAGTCCCTTGCCCGGGTGACCGGCGAAGTTTGTGCCGAGGCGGAAGCTGTTCTGAGAGACCTGAAAACAGGGCGCAGATCAATCCCCGGGGAAGCTCATTCCATGTTTCTGCTCAATTCCCTGTCGCGCAGCTACCTGAAGAGCCTGAAAAAGGCAGGTTTTAGCCCGTTCAGCCTGCAGGAAAAGTCCGATGCCTTTTCCCGTCAGTGCCGCCTGATGTTCGACGCTTTACTCAAGCGCGTCTAGCCACTCCTGCAGGTCTTTCAGCGCCCGGGCGGCTTTGGCCGGTTTGCGTTCGGCCTTTTTCATCTTGCGGCCGTCGGGCCAGCGGTTGCTTTCCAGCGGCGGCATGATGCCGAAATTAATATTCATGGGCTGGAAGGTCTTCTGTTCCGGTGCGCCGGGGATATGGCCGCCGGTGATATGGTTGATCAGGGCGCCGAAGGCTGTGGTGACCGGCGGCGGGGTGATTTGCCGGCCCAGTCTCTCTGCGGCGGCGAAGCGCCCGGCCATCAGGCCCATGGCGGCGCTTTCCACATAGCCCTCAACGCCCGTCATCTGGCCGGCAAAGCGCAGCCGCGGCATTTTCTTCAGGCGCAGTTGATTGTCCAGCAGTTCCGGGCTGTTGATGAAGGTATTGCGGTGCAGGCCGCCAAGCCGGGCGAATTCGGCCTTTTCCAGGCCGGGGATCTTTCGGAACACTTCTTTCTGGGCGCCATATTTAAGCTTGGTCTGGAAGCCGACGATGTTATAGAGCGTGCCGAGGGCATTATCCTGGCGCAGCTGGACCACGGCATAGGGCTGCTCGTCAGAATGAGGATTGCGCAGGCCCACCGGCTTTAGCGGCCCGAAGCTCAGGGTCTGGCGGCCACGCTCGGCCATCACTTCGATGGGCATACAGCCTTCAAAATAGGGCGTGTCCTTTTCCCATTCCTTATAGTCGGCCTTGTCGCCATCCAGCAGGTCGTCAATCAGTTCATTATACAGCTCTTCACTGAGCGGGCAGTTGATATAGTCGGCGCCTTCGCCCTTGTCATAGCGGGACTGGAACCAGGCCTTGCTGAAATCAATGCTCTCCTTGTAGACGATCGGCGCGATGGCATCGAAGAAAGCCAGTGAATCCTTGCCGGTCAGTTCCAGGGTCGCTTCCGCCAGCCGTGCCGAGGTGAGGGGGCCGGTGGCGATGATGACATTATCCCATTCGGCCGGCGGAATGGCCGGGATTTCCTCCCGCTTCAGCGTAAACAGGGGATGGGAAGTGAGCTTGTCTTCCACATAGCGGCTGAACTGTTCCCGATCGACGGCGAGGGCGCTGCCGGCCGGGACCTTGGTGGCGGCCGCGGCCTCCATGACCAGGCTGCCGCAGCGGCGCATTTCCTCATGCAGCAATCCGACCGCATTATTCTCAAAATCGTCCGAACGGAAACTGTTGGAGCACACCAGTTCCGCCAGACCGTCGGTGACATGGGCGTCGGTTTTCACTGCTGGGCGCATTTCATGCAGCACAACAGGGACACCCGCCTCAAGCAACTGCCAGGCCGCTTCGGTGCCGGCCATGCCGCCGCCGATTACATGAACTTCTTTCGCTGTGGTGTCAGTCATAAAAAATCCTTTTCTCCCGGGCTTCATAGCACCGGAAGAAAAGGATGAAAAGCTGCTTTTGGCCGTTATTGGTCCTGCAACAACTGACTGATGCCCTGGGCGAGGTTTCTCGCCAGTTTATTGAGTTCCCGGGCAGCGGCTTGTACTTCCTGTGAAGACGCACCGGTCTCGTCAATGATGCTGGAGATGCGGGAGATATTCTCGGACATGACTGTGGAACGGCCGGCCTCTTCCTGAATGTTGACGCTGATTTCTGTCGTTGCCCTGCTTTGTTCGTTGATGGAGCCCGTGATAAGGCTGCAGCTGTCGCTAACCGATTGAATGCTGTCTGACACTTTGGTGATGGCTTCCACCGACCTTTTTGTGGAACTCTGGATTTCTTCCACGCGACTGGTGATGTCAGTGGTGGCCTGGGTTGTCTGGGTTGCCAGGTTCTTCACTTCACCGGCAACAACGGCAAACCCTTTGCCGGATTCCCCCGCCCGGGCGGCCTCGATCGTGGCGTTGAGCGCCAGAAGGTTGGTCTGACTGGCGATATCCTCGATCAGTTTGATGACGGCGCCGATTTCCGCCGCAGCCTGATCCAGGTTCCGAATGGTGTCCATGGTTTCCTTGCCCTGGTTGACGGCTTCATTGACAACCATCATAGCTGCATTGACCTGACGCTGGATCTCTCCGATATTGGCCGTCATCTCTTCCGTGGCGGCTGCAATATTTTTGACGCTTCCGGCGGATTGCTCCGCCTTGTCGGAGGACTCGGCCGTCCGCTGGCGTGCGTCATCCGCCAGCCCGTTCAGGGAGTCGGATGTGGCGGACAGCTGTGAAGCCGCAGAAGCAACCTGATTGGAAATCTGGGTGGTTTGCTCTTCGACACGCACCTGGTTGGTGACGATATCCCAGGTCACCATGATGCGATCGATATTGCCACTGCTGTTGTGAACAGGATTGATCCGTAACAACAGGGTCTCTTCACCAAGTTTGATGCGCGCCTTGTGGGGGAGCTTCGCGGAATCACTCAGCAGTTCACGCTGCATATGCGGATTTTTATGGAAAATATCAATATTGCTGCCCAGAACCTGATCGGCTTTCACCGGCAACAGGGATTCAATTTTTTTCAGGGTCTCGACACTGGTCGCATTGACGTAGTTTATGTCAAAGGTTTGCGGATCACAGGTCATGATATTGAGCGGCATCTTGTCCAGCATGTTCAGGAGCTGCTCGGTTTCCCGCTCAATATTGACTTTTTCGGTAACCACCGACCAGGTCAGCAGCAGGTTTTTCGAGTCCAGGTCCTGCACCATGAGATCCAGGTGTTCTTCACCGAGGGAGATGACCGTCTGAAAGGGAAGATTGGCCGGGTCGGCCAGCAGTTTCCGTTGGTGTTCAGGTGTCTTGTGAAAGACATCGATACAGGTGCCGATCAGATTGTCGGCTTTGATCGGAATGAGATGTTCCAGTTTCTTGAGAGTTCGCAAACTGGCCCGGTTTGCGTGTGTAATGACAAATGATTCCTTGTCACAAACCATCACATTGAGTGGAATAGCTTCCATCACTGTTTGGTGGAGTGATGACGAATTGTTTTCCTGGATGATGCTTTGAGAAATAGGCGCAGCGATTTTATGGGGAGTCTTTTTACCCTTGAACTTCAGCATTTACTATACTCCTGAACCGAGCGGCTGAACCGCATCCGGTTATACCCTTTGTGCGTTGTATGCCCCGGTGTTTATTTTTTTTCCGGGTCGTTATTTGTTTGTATGGGCAACATATTATAATAAGCTTAATGTTCTATTAAGACCTATTATTAGTATAGTGAGTTCAACGGATTACTATTCTTCTGAGGAAAATTATATAAAATAAAAGCCGGATCGTGTGATGACCCGGCTTGAATAGGGAAAGGAGTTTGCCTCAGGATTTTTTCAGCAAATTCTGAATGTCTTCCGACAGTTTCCTGGCCATATTGTTGAGTTCCCGGGCGGCCGCCTGCAGTTCCTGTGAGGAGATGCCGGTTTTGTCGATAATCTGGTTTATCTCGCCAAGGTTATCCGACATTTTTTCCGACCTTCCGGCTTCCTGCTGGATGTTACGGCTGATTTCCGCCGTGGCGCCGCTTTGCTCGTTCACAGCGTCGTTAATGGCGCCGCAGGCATCATTGACGGTCTGGATGGTTTCCGAAATCTTGAGAATGGCTTCCACTGACTTCTGGGTGGAATTCTGAATTTCCTCGACCCGGTTGGTGATATCAGTGGTTGCCTGCGTCGTCTGTGTGGCGAGGTTCTTGACTTCGGACGCAACCACGGAAAACCCCTTGCCGGCTTCTCCGGCCCGGGCCGCCTCGATGGTGGCGTTGAGCGCGAGCAGGTTGGTCTGGCCGGCAATATCCTCAATCAGCTTGATGACGGAGCCGATTTCACCGGCGGCGACATCAAGGGTTTTGATGGTTTCCGATGTGTCACGGCTTTGGTCGACGGCTTGCTGTACAAACGACATGGAATGATTGATTTGCCGCTGGATTTCGGAAATATTGGCGGTCATTTCCTCGGTGGCGGCGGCGACATTTTTGACACTGGCGGAGGTCTGTGCAGCCTCACCGGCGGCATGGGCCGCTTTTTCGTGGGCCTGGTCCGCCTGCACGTTCAGTTGCTCGGATGTCATGGTCAGCTGTGTCGCCGCGGCGGAGACCTGTGACGAAATCTGTTCAACTTCCTTTTCGACCAGTGCCTGGGCTGTAATCACATCCCAGGACACCATGATCCGTCTGAACTTACCTGTGCTTCCGAAGATGGGGTAGATGCGCAGATTCAGGGTTTCATTACCAAGCTGGATGCGGGCCTGGTGGGGCAGGTTATCCGGATTGCTCAATATCCGGCGCTGTATTTCCGGGTTTTTGTGGAAAATATCGATTGAACTGCCCTTGACGTCTTCTGCCCTGACCGGCAGCAGGTGCTCGATCTTGCGCAACATTTCCAGGCTGGTCTGGTTGACATAGTTGATTTCGAAGGTTTCCGGGTCGCAGGTCATGATGTTGAGCGGCATCTTGTCCAGCATGTCCAGCAACTGGCCGGTTTCACGTTCCGTCTTTACCCGGTCGGTGACCAGCGACCAGGTCAGCAGCAGATGGTCTGCATCCAGGTCCTGGACCAGCAGGTCCAGATATTCCTCGCCCAACGAGATGGTGGTGTTGTAGGGGAGGTTGGCCGGGTCGGCCAGCAGCTTACGCTGATGTTCCGGATGTTTGTGGAACTGGTCGATACAGGTGCCGATAAGCTCATCGGCCCTGATGGGAATAAGATGTTCAAGCTTTCGAAGTGTCTGGATACTGGTGTGGTTGGCGCCGGTAACGGTGAATGTTTCCTTGTCGCATACCATCACATTGATGGGGATGCTTTCGATGATTTTCCCGTGAAGCGGAGAAATATCATATTTGGCGGCGGAATTTAGATAGTCTGAATCGGAATCAAATTTACCCTGTGTCTGTTTCAGCATGGTTCTCCCCCTCTGCTGTTTGACTGTATGGCTGCCTGACTGCCCTGCGTTTATTTATGGTTGCATTAGATCTTTAGTGATAAATTATTTACCATAAATGGAAACTGTTTAAAATACCCATGATGGCATATGCCATTATATATTTCTATAGTACTACTAATGGGTTATGACGTAGTTCAGACTTATTTTAATAAAAAAAGGCGCCTGCTTGGGGGAAGCAGGCGCTGGTCACAATGGAGATTGTATTGAGTAATAGAGTACTAGGTTTTACAGAATAGGTTGGGTATCTGTAATGACTTCAGGATAGGGCTCGCGTGGTTAACAAATGGTTAACGATGCTGAAAATATTATCCAAATTTTATATAAGCGACTTAAGATATTGCGCGGTATAGCTTATTTCTGACAAAGAAATTTCTTCCGGCGTCCCCTCGGCGATGATCTGGCCGCCGCCGTCGCCGCCTTCCGGCCCGAGGTCGAGAATCCAGTCGGCCAGCTTGATCACTTCCAGGTTATGTTCGATGATGATCACGGTATTGCCCTGATCAACCAGATGTTGCAATACTTCCATTAGTTTCCTGACATCCTCGAAATGCAGCCCGGTGGTGGGCTCGTCGAGGATATAGAGGGTGCGGCCGGTGGAACGCTTGGACAGTTCCTTGGACAGCTTGACCCGCTGCGCCTCACCGCCGGACAGCGTGGTGGCGGCCTGGCCGATCTGGATGTAGCTGAGGCCCACCTTGTTCAGCATCTTGAGTTTGTCGCGGATCGCCGGCACGGCGGCAAAGAATTCGACGCCGTCCTCCACGGTCATATCCAAGATGTCGGAGATACTCTTGCCCTTGTAGGTAATCTCCAGGGTTTCCCGGTTATAGCGCTTGCCCTTGCAGACATCGCACTGCACGTAGACGTCGGGCAGGAAATGCATCTCGATCTTGATCACCCCGTCGCCCTGACAGGCCTCGCAGCGCCCGCCCTTGACGTTGAAGGAGAAGCGTCCCGGCTTGTAACCGCGGGCCTGGGCCTCGGGCAGACCGGCGAACCAGTCGCGGATCGGGGTAAAGGCGCCGGTATAGGTGGCCGGGTTGGAACGCGGCGTGCGGCCGATCGGGGACTGGTCGATATCAACGATCTTGTCGATATATTCGAGCCCGGTGATGTCGCCGTGCGGGGCCGGCACATTGCGGTTGTTATTGAGCTTGCGGGCCACGGCCTTGTACAGGGTGTCGATCACCAGGGTCGACTTGCCGGAGCCGGACACGCCGGTGACACAGGTCAGAGTGCCGAGCGGGAAGGCGGCGGTCACATTCTGCAGGTTATTGCCGGTTGCCTCCTTGACCACAATCTGCTTGCGTTTCTTGCCGGCCATATGCCCGGGGCGGCGCTCTGCGGGCACCGGGATTGAGCGGGTGCCGGACAGATATTGCCCGGTCAGGCTGTTGGGGTCGGCCATGATCTGTGCCGGCGTGCCTTCGCTGACGATTTCACCGCCGTGCACCCCGGCGCCGGGCCCCATGTCGATTACATGGTCGGCGGCGCGGATCGCATCCTCGTCATGTTCCACCACCAGTACGCTGTTGCCCATGTCGCGCAGGTTCATCAGCGTTTCCAGCAGCCGGTCATTGTCCCGCTGGTGCAGGCCGATGGACGGCTCGTCGAGCACATAGAGCACCCCGGTGAGGCCGGAACCGATCTGCGAGGCGAGGCGGATGCGTTGGCTTTCGCCGCCGGACAGGGTGCCGCTGTTGCGGCTGAGGTTCAGGTAATCGAGCCCCACATTATTGAGGAAACCGAGCCGTTCGGTAATTTCCTTCAGGATCCGGGTGGCGATCTCGCCCTGCTTTTCCGTCAGATGCCCGGGCAGGCTGTTGAACCAGTCAAAGCTGTCCTTGACGGAAAGCTGGGAGACTTCG